>NZ_NOZJ01000016.1:0-196576 GCF_002259095.1 Rhodococcus sp. 05-2254-2
AGATCTTGATGCCACTGGCCATTGCGTGCGGTGGCTCCGGTGAGCGCTGCGCGCCCACCGCCAGAAGCCGGCCGCCAAGGCGGCCTAGTGCGGACTTTCCTTGCCGGGCGCTGCGCGCCAACGGCCAACGAATCACCTATCTTGATTGTCTGACAATATCTTTCGTATCGGTACAACCTTCGGACCGCTGCGCGCCCCGGCCGATCAACCGCTACCGCAGTGGGGCACGCTGCGCGCACCCCACTGTGGTACGGCTACTACTCCCCCACAGTGAAATTCACATCGAGATACGAGAAATTGTCCCGTAGATGCTGCCGTACATCGTCCAGATCTACGGACTCGTCCGCATCTTCTTGGCTACGCGCCGATCGCGTCATTGTTAATGAAACTGTGACATCCACTTCTACATCGAAATCACGTTCTCGGCCTTCGAACCCCCACTGTTCGCAGAACCTCTCGAACTCGCTGCACAGACTGTTCTCGTCCGCCCATTCGCATGCAGACTCATTCAGCCGCCTGATCCACTCGTGATGGTTCGCACGCTCGGTATTGGCGCTCTCGCGTACGGCCTGCAAGGTCCGTTCGACGGCGGCCCGTTCGTGGATCGGCCGCACGTACTCACCGAACCATGCGGGAGCGACCCCAGGTGACACAGTGACCGGTGAGATGTCACGTGGACGCACCAACCCCGTCCAGCTCTTGTAGGTGTGCTCCACGGCCATCAACGGCTCACGCCACACGACAGCAACGCTTGCATGGGTCTCGGTGGCATTGCGCTCATCGACCGAGAACCATCCTGACGCGGCGATACCGCCGCGTCCATCACTTATCTGCACATAGGTCCCCTCTGCGGGGTATCCCGCAACCAGGGGCTTTGGCAAGGCCTCGAGCACGACGGCCCGGTTCGACCAGTCGGCACCCCCTAGAGACCCATTGTCGAAGGCCACCTCGAGCACGGACGCAACTGGTAACACTGAATCGACGATCGATGTCATGGCAGATTTCAGCCTCTCAATTCGGGTGACGGATGGTCAGTCCGCCGATCAACAGAACGCCTCTGAATCTACCATCGAAACACTTGCACTGGAAGACGTAAGAGTCATCGAAACATGTTGATAAACAGAGCGTTTGGGATCACAACTATCAGCAGGACGCAACCCGGCAGCAGCCGCAATTGTCCCCGACGCACTCGGTGCCGGGGACCGAGTGCGCAGGCGATTTTACCGAGCCTGACAGAATAGGACTGCTCAACTTTCCCTACAGGAGATCGACTGACATGGCACCGAAAAGGCCCGATGAAACGCTGCACCGACTCCGCGACTGGACGCACGGACAACTGTCGGAGCGCCTCGCTGCCCAGATCCTTCTCGCAGACGACTTCAAAAACCTCGACCCCTCTCAGCCGATGGGCGGTCCCGACAATGCCCACGACGCAATAGCCCACCGCGACGGCAAGAAATGGGTCATGGCGGCCTATTTTCCGAACACCAGAAAAACTTTCAGCGCAGTCAAGAAGAAATTTCTGGGAGACGTTGCCGGCGTGGCCACCAACGGTGCCAACGGCATTGTCTTTGTAACCAACCAAGCTCTGACGGTCGGAGAGCGAACCAAACTTTCCAACCTTGCGTCTTGCGATGTCGAGCTCTACCACCTCGAACGGTGCGTAGCGATCCTTGACATGCCCCGCATGGGCCCTGTACGCCGCCAGTTCTATCTCGAAGACGAGAACTCAGACGATCGAGTTAACGGCAACCAGACCGGCGGCGACACCACCGCCCGTTTCATGCTTTCTACCTATGACATGAAGGCAGGCACCGCTCAACACGCCGCAGTTCTCAAGGACGGTCAGTATCCCCTCTACGACCTATCGCTGAGAATCGTCGACATGAATGTCAGTCCCGGCACCGATCTACACCGCCTCGACTGGGGGAACCTCGTCGCGCCGGCCGAGTACTACAACGTGAATATCAGCCTCCCGGACTCGGCGTACTGGAGGATCTTTTTCACCGCACGCAATGGCCAGTGGCATCAAGATCTGATTCTCAAGCGATCGGACCCGGACAGCTGTTGGCTTGCAGCCACCCGCGTCATCGGCCTCCAACAAGCACCCCATCTGCAGCAGCTGGACCTGGAATTCATTCATCGCTTCGGAGCTCCAGAATGGCTCCCTTAATGGCCAACTCGCGCGGTCTGCACCCGCCCGGCCAGCTGTTGAACCGCCAGGGATCGACATTCTGTCGGTCGGTAAAGGACAGGCCGGGGGCCGCCCGATCGCTTCGCACGCCCGTTTTCGTCGGGCTGCACCAGATTCTGCCTTGGGTGCGCCTCCACTCAAATACACAGGGCCGGACAAGCCATAGAGGGCATGATTGATCCTGTGCCGGACTACGACATCAATCAGCTGGGAAGCCGGCCCTTCGAGCAGCTCGTCGTTGCGCTGTGCGTCCGAGCAATCGGGGCCGGGATAGAAGCCTTCGGCGACGGCCCCGACGGAGGCCGCGAAGCGACCTACGCCGGCACGATTGACTGGTCCGCCGGCACAGACGATCACGTGCACGAACACTGGACCGGGTACACCGTATTCCAAGCAAAGTTCCACTACGACCAGGGTGACCCGGCATCGAACCTCGTCTGGTTCAAGAAGCAAATTGACGCCGAATTGCTCCGGTGGGTCGAAGCCATGGACAAAGGGTCGCGTATGCGTCCACCTGACTACATGGTGTTCGCCTCAAATGTCAGATTGTCGAGCAATGGAGTCTCCGGTGGCATCGATCAACTGAACAACTACCTGCTCGGCAGGCTCCACGATGACAAGGACCCCATTCACGGCCTCGGGATTCGCGCCATCCGCATCTGGCACCATGCGCAGATCACCGCGCTAATCGACGGGCACCCGAGTGTCCGCTATGCATTCCCTGCCCTTCTAACGATCGGGGATGTTCTCGCCTGTATCGGTGCCAACACTGCACCAGGAAGCAGTTCTTCCGATCTCGGACCCGCTATGAGACTTCATGCGGCACAATGCCTCCGAAACGAGCACTGGGTTCGATTCTCGGAATCTGGAGCAACAGCAGGCCAACGAGCAAAGCTAGAAGAAGCGGGACGCGACCTGCCAGGACGCTACGAGAGTCCGGACGGACACCCCCACGATGTGCAGACAATTGCGCACATCATCGAGCACGCCGATCAAGTCCTCCGCAGCGGCCTCCAAGACCGCGTACGACGACCGCACTGGGTCATCATCGGCGGACCCGGACAGGGCAAAACAACACTCAGCGCACTGATCGCACAGATCTACCGCAGCGGCCTTCTGTCCCGCGGTGACATGACACCCGAAGTTGCCACAATCACCTCGGCCACGCAGAGCGCGATGGAACGCTCAGGAATCACAAAGCCACGAAACCTCCGTTGGCCCATCCGCATCGACCTCGCACTGTACGCAGACGAACTGTCGTCGGTCCCGGATTTGAGTGTCCTCGGATACCTCTCAAAAGTCATCGGCAACCGCGCCGGTCGCACTCTCAGTCCCGGCGATCTTGAAGGGTGGTTACGCATATGGCCGTGGATCGTCGTACTCGACGGTCTCGACGAGGTGAGCGCAGCTTCCATGCGTCGACTCCTGATCGAACGGATCACCGATTTCATGGAAGCTGCGGACCAGCTCGACGCAGACCTACTGCTGGTCTCCACAACTCGGCCTTTGGGCTACGACGAACGCTTCGATAGCGACTTGTTCACCGAGCTCACGTTGAGTCGCCTCAATTCCACGCAATCGCAACGATTCGGAACCGACCTCGTTCGGTTGAGGCTGGCTGACGACGCCGAAAGACGCGACACCGTCCTACGCAGGCTACGAACCGCGGCCAAAGACCCGAACACAGCACGGCTGATGGAAACCCCACTGCAAGTGACGATCATGTCGTTCATTGTCGAAAGCTTCGGGACCCTACCGCTCGACCGCTACAGCCTCTTCGAGCTGTATTACCGAACCGTCTATCAACGGGAAATTGACAAGCCTGGGGTCCATGGCCTGTCCGCACTGCTCAACGAACATCGACCCGATGTCTTCCATTTGCACTGCCAAGTCGCGCTCGAACTGCACGTGGCCGCCGAAAGCAGCAGCCGCTCGGAAGCAACAATGCCTGCGTCGAGACTCGACGAGATAGTGCGGACCCGACTCATCACCCAGGAGTTCGGTCCCCGAGACGTGAGCTCTATAGCGAGCAGACTGGTCAGGGCTGCCACGCACCGACTGGTTCTACTCGTCCCTACTGACGACCGAGTAGGATTCGAAGTTCGCAGTATGCAAGAACTGATGGGAGCAAACGCGCTGACGATGGGACAAGACACGAAAGTCCTCGCCCTGCTTCAACTCACCGCCCACCACCCCCATTGGCGAAACACATGGCTTTTGGCCGCCGGCCGAATCTTCAAAGAACGCGAACATCTACAAAATGATCTGGTGCAGCTAGTCACCGCCTGCGATCGCCGAAGTGGCGGCCTCCACGAGACGGTCCCAACAGCCCCTATGCTGGCCTGCAACGTCCTCGATGACGGCTTCGCTTCCAGAGCACCCAGTTCCCGAAGGGCCTACATAAGCGCAGCGATAAGTTGCCTCGACAGCTACCCCGGACAGGACTTCAATGGTCTTGCAATAGCACTGTCACACGCGTGCAACAGCGATGACCTGACTCCTGTGTTCACCGAACTGACTGCCGCACTTCGCGGACGGGGCATCCGACAGATCAATGCCTACTTTCTCCTCAGAGCACTTCGGAATAGCAAACAGACTTTTCACAAAGCTGACTTCATCCTTAGAAACAACGAATTACCACCCCAAACGATGCAAGCGGTCACTAAGTGGGCCACCCCCGTCTCGGATAAACGCGCGGCGCACCGAGCTGATGGACCACCCCTAAACGGAATAGCGATCTATGATATCTTGACCGCGGAGCTGGAGACCCAAGATCGATTCGGGCTCAACGACGCTCAGTACCAAAAATTCGACACATTCCTCGTCTCTTTTTCCACTGTAGAAACGTTCGTGGACCACGAGTTCGGAACACTGACCATTTTGATCGACCGAACTACGCCCATAATCCTCAACGGGCTATCCGCCGTCATGGACGACCCAGACACAGAAACCGCCGTGACCCTACTGCTCGACTCGCTACCAGTCGAGCACTGGCCGATCACGGCCACCATTCAACAATTGCTGCGTCCCCTTGTCGCTCGCAGACCTGTCGGTCCTGCCGTTATCGACGAGTTCGGGGCCGATTTCCCAGCAGCCACACAGATATGAACATCGACAGCACGTGCGACATACACTTCGACTCGTATCCACGAGGTACTCTCTCGATCATGACACTCATCCAGTCACTGGATCAGGCCAACTCCAAAACTGAGGTCGATAGCGGACTCACTGCAGGAGAACGCCGTCGAGCTCATGCATAAGGATCGGTGAAGCGCGTGGGCATAGAGGACAATATCCATGGTCTCGATGACGCCGAGCGGGCCCGCTTGAAGATGGTTCGCGAGCGGGAGTCTCGAGAAGAAGCCGAGGGCTGGCTGGCTGTCACTGAGTTCGTGAGATTGGCACAGGAGTACGGGGTTTCGCCTCGCCCGGTGCCGGCCCTAGGCCCCTATATCGATGCTGATTTCTTGAATCGGACGTGCTGGAACGGTCGCCAGATCTTCGAGTCATCGGTCATCGGTTGGTCGTTCATGCAGATGCGCGATCCGCACGCAGTCGGTGTCGACGGCACCCTCTACCGGGTTCGTCAGGACGTTCGACGCAGGCGGATGGCCCTATTCGGCGTGGGGTCGATTCGACCCGCTGAGATCGCACCGATTGCGGTCGAGTCGTATCCGCTCGGACATCTGTCCAGCAGCAACTCATATGACGAGTCCGGGGGTTGGACGTTGATCGAGTACATGACAGGTTTCCTGCGCACCAGTCGCAACCTCTCGACTTAGTCTTGAAACCCGTACGCGCAGCCACCCGGCTCGCCCAGTTTCCTTCTCTGGGCGGGCCGGGTGGGTGTCCGTGTTCACGATGCGCGTTGCGGCGACCTCCGATGCAGGACAATGCATGTGATAGCAGTGACGGCCATGACCGTGGCTCCGATCCACGCCGCGACGGTATACGCGCCGTCGTTGGGGAACTCACCGGTCGTGCCGGCCGCGAGCATGAGTCCGCCGGTAGCGCTGCCGAGGGAGAATCCGACGCTGCGAACGACTTGGTTGACGCTCATTGCACTCGATGTCTCGTCTTTAGGGGTGACAGCGAGGATGACGCCGGGCATCGCCGAGGAGAAGCTACCCACGCCGAAGCCCAGGATGGCCATTGCAACCAATAGCTCGACGATGTTCGTGCGTGCCGTCGCAAAGATCACGAACGATATGAGAACAATCACCGCGCTGGCCGCGAGAACCAAAGGGGCACCGATGCGTTCACGTGCCCGCGGTGTCACTTTGCCCGCGACGAATCCGAGCGCGGAAAATGGCACGAGGACGAGTCCGGCGACGAAAGTGGTCAGGCCGAATCCGTATCCAGTGCTGCTGGGGGTTTGTGCGTAGCGAGTGATCAGGGTGAGCAAGAGGTACATGCCGATGCCGCCGATGAACATTGCGACGTTCGCTCCCGCGACTGCCGGGTGCCGTAGCAATCGAATGTCGACCAGGGGTTCTCTGGTGCGACGTTCGATCAGTGTCCATCCGGCGAGGAGCACGATTGCCATCACTGCGAGTACCAGGGCACCGGTGAGGTGACTTTCCCACAGGCTGGTCTCGCTGGCGAGAAACAGCACCAGAAACAGCGCTGCGGCCAGCAGTGCTGCGCCGGGCAGGTCCACGTGAGCCGACCGGCCAGCGGGTGAGGCCGGGATGCTGCGATAGGCAGCCAGGAACGCGATCACGGTCACGACCACCCCGAGTCCGTATGCAGCTCGAAGGCCGCCGACCTCGACGAGAAGGCCGGCCAGTGGATAACCGATGCCGATGCCGATGGTCGACGCGACGGAGACCAAGGCGATGGTGGAGGCCGATTTTTCTTTGGGGAGGTGATCGCGGGCGACGCCCATCATGAGGGCGGTCAGGCCGAGACCGACTCCCTGTGCGGTGCGTCCGACGAGCAGCCATGCGAACGGCAGTGGGATCACGGTGAGGACACTGCCGGTCACCACGACGGCGAGGGTCGCGAGGATGGTTGCTCGTCTGTGGGGGCCTGCACCGAGTCGTCCGAGGACAGGGGTCGCGATGGCTCCGGCCAGCAACGTGATGGTCAGAGTCCACTGGGCGCTGGCAAGTGATACGTGCAGTGTGGTGGCGACACTGGTGATCAGTGGTGCCCCGAGGCTTCCTACCGCGGCGACCACGAGCGCTATGAACACCAACGATGGAACCAGCAGCTTCGGCGGTTGGGACTCGTGAGTGACCGCGTCGGCGCTCATCGGTTGGTCTCGCTGGTGATGTGATCGAACAGACCGGACTGAATGCGTGTTCGCACGCCTTCGGACCATGGCTCCTCCAATTCGGATACCTGCAGGGCAGCGGCATTGTTCAGGAGCATCCCGAAGGCCAGGAAGGCCTTGATGGTGACGGCGTCGAGCCCGGTGATGTCGGCGACGGTCTTCCACATGCGCCCGAAACTGTTCCGGACCGCGTCGCGGACTTCGGGGTCGCCGCACGCGGCGAACCCCTGTAGCTGGAGCAGCAGCGCGCTGCGATCGGTCAGCATGTCGTTGTATCGGGCACCCATCAGGGCCAGTGCGTCCTGCCCGGTCGCGTCGCCGGCGGCTTCGCGCATGCCCTCGGTGAGCCGTTCGAACGACGCGGTCATGACCTCGAGGAACAGTGCTTTCTTGGTGCCGAATATTCGGAAGATGTAGGCCTGGGTGATTCCGGCCCGCCGGGCGATCGACTCTGTCGATGCTCCGTGTAGTCCACCGTTTGCGAATTCGTCTGCGGCCATCTGCAGAACCTGCTGTCTCCGGTCCGCGCCGCTCATTTTCCGCTGTTGGTCCATGCCACCGATCCTAACTTTTACAAATTAGTAATGACTAACTACTTACACTTAGCCGGAGTAACTTGTACAGTGCCATTGATCACACAGCCTCGCTTCCCGAATCGCTCGACATCCACGCCCTGGAGCTGGTACTCGGCTTCAGGCCTGATTTGGTCGGAGACACACCTTGAGCAGTAGCGACTCATCGATGCAGCCTGGATCGCAATGCCCGTACACCGGAACTGAGCAAACGCACGACGGCCCGCCCACCCGAGCGGTACCGGTCGCACCCGGTAAGTGGCCCATGCTCGGCCACATATTTCCGCTGATGCGCAACCCCTTCGACTTCTTCGCCGACCTGCGCGCGCAAAGCGACATGGTTCAGATTTTCATCGGCAAGCGTCCGATCTACTTCTTCACCACCGCACGGCTGGCCCACCACGTCCTCGTGAAAGACGCCCGCTCGTTCGGCAAAGGAATGGTGTGGGAAGCCGTACATCCATTGAGCGGCAACGGTTTACTGGCCTCTGACCGCGCGCTACACCGGCGGCAGCGTCGCTTGATCCAGCCCCTGTTCCACAAGCAGATGATTGCCTCGTACGCCAAGATCATGACCGCCGAATCCCATGCCCTCGCCGAATCCTGGGTTCCCGGACAGCGAGTCATCGTGCAAAAAGCAATGGTAGAGCTCACGCTGACCACCATCGCGCGATCGATGTTCACCGGAAGCCTACCCAAAGACGTTGTGCAAGAGATTATTCGATCGTTACCGATCTTCACCTACGGCATGGTCGCCCGCACAGTCCTGCCGTCCTGGTTGTGCAAGGCGTCGGGATTCGACAGGCGATTCATGGGCGCAGCCGACCGCCTGCGCGGAGCAGTCGATCACGTCGTGCGCACCGACCAGAGCGGAGACGGCGCAGATCTGCTCTCCCACCTTCGCGCTGCCCGAGATCCCGACACCGGCGAGGCGATGAGCGAAGACCTCATCCGAGACGAACTGGTGTCGATCATGATGGCGGGCACGGAAACAACCGCAGCGACGCTGACGTGGGCATTCCATGAGATTGCCCAACACCCGGACGTCGAACGCACACTCCGTACCGAGTTGCGCACAGTGCTCGACGGCCGGCCGGCCGAGTTCACCGACATCGACGACCTCACCTACACCCGCGCCGTGGTGAACGAAGTGCTTCGTCGATATTCACTGCTGATGCTCTTCCGCCGCGCCGAGACCGATGTCGTCATCGACGGGGTCGAGCTCCCCGCAGGCGCGGACATCATGTTCAGCCAGATCGACCTGCACCGCGACGGATCCGCCTTCACCGACCCGGATTCCTTTCGTCCGGAGCGGTGGCTCGTCGACCGCGACCAGCTACCCGACCGCACCGCCTTCCTCCCGTTCGGCGAGGGCAATCGCCGGTGCATAGGCGAGTCCTACGCCCAGGCCAAAGCGGTCATTGCACTGGCAACGATCCTCGGACGGTGGCGACTGATTCCGGCTCCCCGCCACACCGTGCGCCGCGTCGCGGCGGCGATGCCACGCCCGAACAGCCTCCCCATGATCGTCACCCCCGTCACCTCGGACAGAAGCGAGCTCAACCATGTCTGATCTCACCGTGCAGCACGCTACCAACAGCCCCGACCGACACGCAGCCACCGTAGACCCCATCGCCATTGTCGGAATCGGCTGCCGGTTCCCCGGCGGTGTCGATTCCCCCGACGCACTGTGGAATCTTCTGGCCAGTGGCGGCGATGCCGTGAGCGAGGTCCCGCCCGAACGCTGGGCCGCCGACGACGTCTACGACGCGCAGCCCGGCGTCCTCGGTCGCACCGTCTCTCGATGGGGCGGCTTTCTCGACAACATCGGTGGCTTCGATACCACGGCCTTCGGCATCACCGAATACGAAGCCGAAGCGATGGACCCGCAGCACCGTCTACTGACCCAAATGTCCTGGGAAGCACTCGAACACGCAGGCATCGCTCCGGGCTCACTCAAAGACTCGCAGACCGGTGTCTTTTTCGGTCTCGCCCACCACGACTATCTATTGCGCACCTTCGACGATTCGTTGGTCGACAACCCGTACGTCATGACCGGCAATGCCCATTCTGTGGGAGCAGGTCGCGTGTCCTACCTCCTCGGGCTTCACGGCCCCTCGGTTGCGGTGGACACCGCATGCTCATCGGGGCTGCTGTCGGTGCACCTGGGATGCCAGAGCCTGCGTTCTGGAGAAACCGATCTCGTCCTGGCCGGCGCGGCCATGCTGCAGCTCGGTCCCGAGGTCGGCGTGCTGTTTTCGCAGTGGTCGATGCTCTCACCCAACGGACGATGCGCGGCATTCGACGCTGCGGCAGACGGATTCGTACGCAGCGAAGGGTGCGCGGTGATCGCCCTCAAACGCCTCGACGACGCCGAGCGCGACGGTGACCGTGTCCTGGCGGTCATACGTGGGTCGGCGGCGAACTCCGATGGCCGATCCGACAACATCGTCGTCCCATCCGCCTCAGCTCAAGAAGCCGTGCAGCGCAGTGCACTCCGTGTGGCGGGCGTAGACCCGTCAGATGTCGAGTTCGTCGAAGCGCACGGCCCGGGAACCCCCACGGGCGATCCGGTCGAATTCCAAGCCTTGTCTGCCGTCTACGGAAACGGCGACACACCATGCGCTCTCGGGTCGGTGAAGACCAATATCGGGCACACCGAGTCGGTATCGGGTCTCGCAGGGCTGATCAAGACCGTGATGTCGTTGCGCAACAAGCAGATTCCAGGAAATCTGCACTTCACGTCATGGAATCCCGACATATCCTCCGAAGACACCCGCTTGTACGTTCCGACCGAGCTGACAGAATGGGACAACCCGGGATCACCTCGGCTGGCCGCAGTCTCGTCATACGGGTTCAGCGGAACCAACGTTCACGTCGTTGTCGGAGAAGCTGCAGCGACGGCACCCAGCGCAGACGAACCCGCAGACAGTACGACAGCCCAGCCGATCTTGCTCTCGGCCAGCACACCCCAGGCCCTGGCACAGACAGCCGGCCGCGTGGCGCAGTGGTTGACGGGCCCCGGCGCTCACGCTTCGCTCACCGACATCGGCACCACGCTCGCACGCCACCGCGAACATCGCACCGAACGTCTTGTCGCACTTGCGGCCTCACATGAGGAACTGACCGACCAACTGCGCAGCATTGCAGCCTTGCAACCCGCGACGGGTGTGGTCAGTGCTGCCATCGGCAGCCACGGCGGCGCACCGGTGTGGGTGTTCTCCGGGCAAGGGTCTCAATGGGCGGGAATGGGGCGCGAACTGCTCTCCACCGAACCGGCGTTCGCAGCCATGATCGATGAACTCGAGCCGCTCATCGCGCGCGAAGCAGGGTTTTCGGTACGTGGTGAACTCGTGGCCGACGAGACCGTGACCGGGATCGAGAAGATCCAGCCGACCATCTTCGCCGTGCAAGTTGCTCTCGCGGCGGCGTGGCGCTCACGTGGCGTGGAGCCAGCCGCGGTCATCGGCCACTCGCTCGGCGAAGCCGCGGCTTCCGTTGTCGCCGGCGCGCTCACCCTCGACGACGGCGTCAAGGTGATCTGCCGGCGTTCCCAATTGGTCACCCGGATCGCCGGCGGCGGCGCGATGGCCACAATCGAGCTACCCCACCTGCAGGTCGCCGCTGAGCTCGAGGCCGCCGGAATCGACGACGTCACCGTCGCGGTCATCGTGTCCCCCACTTCCACCGTGGTTGCGGGAGACCCCGCCCGGGTCAAGCAATTGGTCACCGAGTGGGACGCGCGCGATCTTCATGCGCGAACCATTGCCGTCGACTATGCATCCCACTCACCGCACGTGGACTCGATTCTCGACGATGTCGCGCTACAGCTCGAATGCCTCGCCCCCGACGCCGCGAAGATTCCGGTCTACAGCACTGTGCTCGAAGATCCGAGAAAACCCGCGGCCTTCGATGCCGGGTACTGGGTCGACAACCTCAGGCGGCCGGTGCGTTTCGCAGATGCCGTGACTGCCGCGGTGCTGGACGGGCACCGAATTTTCGTCGAGCTCTCACCACATCCACTCCTGACCTACGCCATCACCGAGACCGCGACATCGATCGGTCGAGATGCCACCGCTATCGGAACGCTGCGCCGCGACGGAGACCAGTCACTGGGCCTGCTCCCCCAGTTGTCGGACCTGCACTGCAGCGGCGTCACCGTCGACTGGGAGCGCGTATACCCCTCTGGTCAGCTGGTCGACGTTCCACTTCCCACCTGGGCAGGAGAAGATCTCGGCGTCCTGGCCCTGCACGTGAAAAAGCCCGGAGCCAGCGTCGACGCTCATCCGCTGCTCGGCGTCCACATGACACCGATAGACGCCGATGACGAGCACCGATGGCAGGCCACCATGAGTGGCCGCGATCTGCAGTACCTCGACGATCATCAGGTCCATGATCAGCCAGCACTGCCCGGTGCGAGCTACTGCGAGATGGGGCTTGTCGCCGCACAGTCGGTCTTCGCAGCCGACCTGGGCAGCGTCGAGATAACCGATCTCGTCATCCACGAGATGCTTCACCTCCACGAGAACACTGTGGTGTCCTCTCGCACCCGGCCCGAGGGACACGAATCGGTTCGGTTCGAGTCACTGACCCGCCACGACGGCGATGCATCGACCCTCCTTGCCAGCGGCACACTCCGAATCAGGCCACCCGTCGAACCCGAGCGTCTCGACGTTGCCGAGTTGTTGGCCTCCCATCCGACGCCTCTGGACACCAAAGACGCCTACGCCAAGTTCCACGGGGCTGGCGTACACCACGGAGCCGCGTTCGCAGCGATGACCGCGCTGCACCTGTCCGACGACACCGGTACAGCGCAGACCGTCTTCGCTGAAGTGTCGCTTCCCGCCACCGCGCGAAGCCAAGTCGACGCGTACTCCCTACACCCCGTTCTGATGGATGGCTGCCTTCAGACCTTGGCGTCTCACCCGGCCCTCATCCGCGACGCCTTCCCCACCGGAGTTGGTTCGCTGCGGGTACACCGCAACCCCCACCACGCTCGCTACTGCCTTGCTCAACTGCACCATCTCGACGAACAGCTCGCGATCGGCGGCATAACACTGCTCGACGAGGACGGCACCGTCGTCGCCGAAGCCACCGGCGTGCGGCTGGCCACCGCAGACCGGCGACTGGCCGAACGACTCCTCACCGTCGAGTGGGAACGCGCCGACCTCCCCGCGCCCCAAACACAGGCCGGGCGATGGCTCGTCCTCACCGAAGCAAGCACCACTGACCCACTGACCGTCGACCTCGCAGCCGCGCTGGGCAACGACATCGATATTCGCGCCTTTCACACCGACTCCGACGCACTCGACGCCGACCTAGCGGCGCATCCTCCGCATCAGGTGGTGGTGCTCTGCGCCCCACCGACCAACACCGCAGACCACGACACTGCGCAGCGCGCCCAAGACCGCATCCGACAGCTCATCGAGCTCGTTCGCGTCCTCGTCGAACGTACCGACACACACCGGCCGCGATTGTGGGTGGTGACCCATGATGCTCAGAGGGTCGGCTCCGGCGACGGCCGCAACCTCGAGCAGACTGCGGTACGCGGCCTGTGCCGAGTGATCGGTCACGAACACCCCGAGCTCGGTATCCGTCACCTCGATGTGTCATCCCCTGCCGAGCCCACACTGGTGGCCCAGATCCTCCTCGCCGACGACGACGCAGACGAGATCGCATTACGCGACGGCGAACTCTTCCTGGCGCGGCTGAAAGTGGCCCCGCTGCGCGATAACGAGCGCCGACACCGCCCCATTCGTTTCGGGCGTGATCGCTACGCGCTCGCTCCCCAACACGCCGGCGACCTCGGCAGCCTCGAACTGGTCGCAACCACCGCCCGTCCGCCCGCGGCCGACGAGATCGAGATCGCAGTCGAGGCACTCGGCGTGAACTACGCCGACGTCCTCAACGCGATGGGTCTGTACAAGACCGTCGACGGCGCACCGATGCCCTTCGGATTCGACTGCGCCGGAACAGTTGTCTCCACCGGATCATCGGTCACCACATTCCGACCCGGCGATCGCGTGGCCGCAATGCATCCAGGCGTCTTCGAGTCTTTCGCAGTGGTCCCCGCATGCAAAGTCAACCGACTTCCCGACGACGTCACGTTCGCTGCTGCAGCTGCGCGGCCCAGCGTGTTCGCCACTGCGTGGTACGGGCTTCATCGGCTGAGCAGGATTCGTCCCGGTGAGCGGGTATTGATCCACTCGGCGACCGGCGGAGTGGGGCTCGCAGCGATCGCGGTTGCTCGACACCTCGGCGCAACCATCTATGCCACCGCAGGTACCGCCGCCAAGCGGCAGTACCTGCGCGACATGGGCATCGAACGTGTCTTCAATTCTCGATCGACCGCGTTCGCCGAGCAGATCCGAGACGTCACCGGCGGCGAGGGCGTCGACGTTGTACTCAACTCGCTCACCGGCGCCGCGCAACGAGCTGGTTTGGACCTGCTGCGCATCGGCGGCCGATTCGTCGAGCTCGGCAAGAAGGACATCTACGCCGACTCCAAGATCGGGCTGTTCCCGTTCCGTCGCAACATCTCTCTGCACAGTGTCGACTTGGGCGTTCTGCCCTACGACGAACTCGGCGATGTCCTCCGCGAAGTACACGAACTGCTCGCCTCGGGCGCTCTCACCCCGACCCCGCACACCACCTATCCGCTCAGCGATGCCAGCACCGCGTTCCGCACCCTGGCTGCGGGAGATCACATCGGCAAGCTCGTTCTGACCGTTCCACAGGACGGTGAGGGGCACGCAGCGATCCGCCCCGACGACGTACCGGTGATCCGCGCCGACGGCTCCTACGTGGTCACCGGCGGTTTGGGCGGTCTCGGCCTCATCCTTGCGCGGTGGTTCGCCGAACACGGTGCCGGACGGGTCGTCTTGAACGGCCGATCCGCGCCCTCGGTCGAGGCGATGGCACTCATCGACGAGTTGCGTTCGGGTGGAACCGATATCGAGATCGTTCGCGGAGACATCGCGATCGGGGACACGGCCACGGACCTGGTCCGTGCTGCCACCGCCACCGGACTGCCGCTGCGAGGGGTCATTCATGCAGCAGCAGTTGTCGACGACGCCGCGATCACCACGGTCGACGATGCGTTGATGGAGCGCGTGTGGGCACCGAAGGTGCACGGCGCGTTGAAGATGCACGAGGCGTGTGCGCACAGTGAACTCGACTGGTGGTTCGGATTCTCCTCGGCCTCGGCACTCGTGGGTTTCGCGGGTCAGGCATGCTATGCCTCGGCGAACGCACTGCTCGACGGCCTCACGATGTGGCGGCGGGACCACGGCTTGCCAGCTCTGAGTGTCAACTGGGGAGCGTGGGCCGAGTACGGGCGCGGCACGATGTTCGCCGACCGCGGGAACGCCATGATCGACCCCGACGAGGGCCTCCACGCGTGCGATGCGCTCCTACGCTACGACCGGCCGCGCGCGGGTTACCTCCCGATCCTCGACCCCGGGTGGCAGTCGATGCTCGCAGACAAACTTCGCACCTCGTCGTTCTTCGCGGCCATCCCTGCCGATCGAGGCGCAGAACGCGGGATCGACCTGACCGCATCTACCTCGTTGGCAGAACTGCAGAATCTCGAACCCCCAGCGCAGCAACGATTTTTGGAGAGCATCCTCACCGCACACGCCGCGGAGATTCTGCGCGTCGACGCTGCTGCACTCGACCCGGACCGATCTCTGGGCGACCACGGCCTCGACTCTCTGATGGCGCTCGAACTCAGCACCCGGATCAACCGGGAATTCGACATTCGGGTCACACCCAAACAGATGCGCCAAGACTCCAGCCCCGCGGCGCTCGCCCTGCACATCGCAGCACAACTCAACCTCGAGGCGGTGCAGTAATGGACACTCCACAATCCCAACGCGACACCGATCGCACCCGCCCCCACATCGTGCACGCCGCAAGTGGGATCATCAGCCTGCTGGTGTTGGCGTCGACGATCTTCGTGTTGGCACCGATCCCGCCTTTCGGCTCACCGGAGGACGAGGTGGTGACTTTCTACGCCACCCACACCACCAGCGGATACATCTACCAGTTCGTCGCAGGCATCGCGTTGATGGCCGCCCTGTGGTTCCTGTGCTATCTGTACGTGCGGTTTCGGCGGGAAGTACCGCACAGTCCGCTGCCGATGCTGATGATGGCGGCCGGCACGGCGTGGGTGGGGTTCGCCACGGTCTATCTCGGTCTGTTCCAAATCTTCTCGGGCTGGGCCGCCGACCCGGACTCCCACGCACTACTGCACGCATTTTCCGATGCCTACGTACTGGGCTTCATGTTCAGTGCCGTCCCGGCCGCTGTCATCGTCGTGTCCGCAGCCCTGTGCACCACCGCCGCCGCAGGATGGCCCGGATTTCTCAAACCACTCTCGGCGATCGTCGTCGTGGTGCAGATTTTGGGCTGCGTTCCGCTCCTGGCACCCGAGAGCCCCATCAAGGCGGGAGGTTTCATCACCTATGCCAGTGTGTTCGCTGTCATTGTCTGGATTGCTGCGGCGAGCGTCGCGGCAGTTCGCAGCGAACGCGCGCCGTCATCGGAGATGCCATATCAGCAGACCGTGAACACGAGCACGGAGCGATGACATGGACGAGCATGTCGATGTTCTGATCGTGGGTGCGGGGCTCGCAGGACTGCAGATGTTGCACGAAGTACGCACGATCGGCCTGACCGTCCGCGTGTACGAGGCAGGAGGTGATGCCGGCGGCACCTGGTATTGGAACCGATATCCCGGTGCGCGCTGCGATGTGGAGAGCCTGGAGTACTCGTATCAATTCTCCGATGAGCTGCAACAAGATTGGGAATGGACACGGCGATACGCCGACCAAGCTGAAATCATGCGCTACATCGAGCACGTGATGGATCGCTTCGACCTCGAACGCGACATCGAGTTCCACACGCGCGTACAACAAATGGTCTACTCCGACGCCACCGCCTCCTGGACCGTCCGGACCGATACCGGACACGAAATCATCGCCCGGTACGTCATCACCGCGACAGGTTGCCTGTCCGAACCCAACGTGCCCGAGATCCCCGGCCTGGACTCATTCGCAGGCGACATCCTGCACACCGGACGGTGGCCCCACCATCACGTGGCACTCGGAGGCAAACGAGTCGGTGTGATCGGGACCGGTTCGTCTGGGGTACAAGCCATCCCCCTGATCGCCCGAGACGCTCGTCAGCTCACCGTCTTTCAACGCACCCCTGCTTACACCTTGCCCGCAGGCGACGAACCGCTCGACCCTCAGCTCCAAGCCGCAATCAAGGCCGACTACGCGGGATTTCGTGCACGCAACAACACAGTTCCCACAGCCGGATTGTCCCGGTTTCCTACCAACCCGAACTCGGTGTTCCATTTCTCGAAGACAGAGCGTGAAGCACAGTTCGAGCACCTGTGGAACAGGGGTGGGCCGCTGCTCCTACGCTCCTTCGGAGATCTCCTCGTCGACCCTGCGGCAAACGAGGTCGTCGCCGACTTCGTCCGCACCAAGATCCGCTCGACCGTGGCCGATCCTGCAGTCTCTGCAACCCTCACCCCTCGCCACGTCATGGGATGCAAACGAATCTGCCTCGGCGACGGCTACTACGAAACGTTCAACCGTCCCAATGTCGACCTCGTCGACATTGCATCCCACCCGATCACCGAGATCACACCGACCGCCTTACGGACGACACACAGTTCGCACGACTTGGACATCCTCGTGTTCGCCACCGGCTACGACGCCATCACCGGCGCTCTCACACGCATAGACATCCGCGGCCGCGGCGGTCGAACGCTGCGCCAGGCGTGGTCGGAGGGCCCCCGCAGCTACCTGGGCCTGGCCACCTCCGGCTTTCCCAACCTGTTCACCATGACCGGCCCCGGTAGCCCGTCCGTCCTGGCCAACGTGCTGGTGGCAATTCATCAACACGCAACCTGGATCAGAACCTGTCTGCAACACCTCACCGACCATCACATCCACAGCATCGAAGCCACACCACAGGCCGAACACGACTGGGGTCGACACGTCACCGACGTCGCCGCCGGAACTCTCCTCTCCTCGTGTGGCTCGTGGTACCTCGGGGCGAACATCCCCGGCAAGAAAAGGGTCTTCATGCCCCTCATCGGGTTCCCCGATTACGCCGCCCGCTGCGAGCAAGTAACCGCAGACGGTTACCCCGGCTTTCAACTTCTCCCACAACCGGTCTCGGCCGCCACACGCCCCTAGGAGCCCCCGTCATGCCGAACAGCACCGTCCCAAACATCGACTTCGACCACCACTCACCCGAATACTCAGCAGACCCGTGGGCAGTCAACACCGCCATGACCCAAAAGTGCCCGGTAGCCCACAGCTCCCACTACGGTGGCTTCTACGTGGTCAGCGGCTACGAGCAGGTCGCCTCAGTCGCACGTCGACCGGAAGTGTTCTCCTCGGCCCACGAGCTACCCAACACGCCAGGGCGACCGCAAGGAACGATCATCCCCGCGTCGACGTTTCGTGCCCTACCACTGGAAATGGACCCACCCGAGTATCTGGACTGGCGAAAAGCACTGAACACCTACTTTTCTCCCACCTCTGCAAAACGGCTCCGCCCACGGATCGAGGCCTACACGACGTGGTGCATCGACCAAGCCATCGAATCAGGCGAGATCGACCTCGTGATGGATCTCGCCAATGCCGTGCCGGCTCTGCTCACCCTCGACATCGTGGGCCTGTCGATGGACAACTGGCGCATCTACGCCGAGGCCGTGCATGCCCTGGCCTACACCCCATCCGACACCCCGGAATACAAGACGGTCGAAACCGGCTTCGCGATGCTCATCGGCGAAGTAATCAAGACCATTCCCCTCCGCCGTGCCCATCCCCGCAACGACCTCATCAGCTTCCTGACCCAGATGGAGATCGGCGGTGAGAACATCAGCGACGCAGACATCATCGCCGTCTGCAACGCCATGATCGCCGGCGGTATGGACACCACCACCGCCCTGCTCTCGTCGACGTTCGAGTACCTGGACCGCAACACCGATGATCGAGCACGACTGATCGATCACCCGGACGACCTACCGAAAGCATGCGGAGAGCTCCTGCGCTATTTCACCCCTGTTGTCTGTGTCGGACGAACAGCCACCGAAGAGGCACAGATCGACGGAGCCACCGTCGAACCCGGCGAACGAGTCCTGATCTCCTGGGCAGCAGCCAACCTCGACGAAAAGGTCTTCCCCGACCCCCTCACCATCGACTTCGACCGTGACACACGCAAACATGCAGCGTTCGGACTCGGACTGCACCGATGCATCGGCCGCCACATCGCGCAAATCGACTTCGAGGTCGTCGTCGGCCAAGTTCTCGACCGACTCCCCGGCTACCGCCTTGTCGACAATGCCGCCGTTCGATACCCCACGGTCGGTCAGATCAACGGTTTCGTGACAATGCCCGCACAGTTTGCCCCAGGGCCGCGAAAAGGCCCGCGATTCGACACCGCGAACGAACTGTTCGACAGCTTCGGAGACCAGTGATGCGCGCCCCGCACCGCCCAGAAGGGGACGCGACCGACAACGCACCGCACGACGCGAAGCGCACAGACACCCTGCCCACCTACCCCGCCCCCCGAAACCCCAAGTGCCCCTTCGACCCGTCACCGGAACTGCGTGCAGTACAGAATGACTCACCGATCACACGCGCGCAGATCTGGGACGGCAGCACCCCCTGGCTGATCAGCGGGTACGACGAAGCACGGACACTGCTGCGCGACCCACGCCTCAGCGCCGTACCCGAGCACCCCAACTATCCCCACTCCACCCCCAGTAAATTCATGCACCGCTTGGGATTTCTGACCATGGACGCCCCCGAGCACACCCGTCAACGCCACTTCGTGGCCAAACCGTTCTCCGCCAAACGCATCGAGGCGATGCGCACTCCGATCGAAGATCTCGTCAACGACCTCATCGACCGAATGCTTGCCGGGCCGCGACCTGTCGACCTCCTCGAAGCTTTCGCGCTACCCGCGCCGTGCACCGTGATCTGCCATCTGCTGGGCGTGCCCTACGCGGACCACCAGTTCTTCACAACGAGCGCCAAATCCCTGATCGATCCCCACGCCACCGCAGAGGACGCCGAAACCGCCCGCCAAGGCCTGATCGACTACATCTACCAGCTACTGACCGTCAAACGCACAGACCCCGGCGATGACATGCTCTCCGAACTCGCCCACGAACACGTCGCCACCGGTGACATCTCCCAACACGACGCAGCCATGACCGGGATGCTGATGCTCCTCGGAGGATTCGACACCACTTCCAACACCATTTCCCTCAGTGCGCTGGCCCTGACAGAAAACCCCGAACAGCGCGACACCCTCCTGTCGATGCGCACACACGACGAAATCGCCGGAGCCATCGAAGAACTCCTCCGCTACACCGCCGTCCCCCAAGGCGGACGACGCCGAGTCGCAACAGAAGACATCGACATCAACGGGATCACCATCCCCGCCGGCGACGGCCTCATCATCGCCGGCGACCTCGCCAACCGCGACGCATCAGCGATCACCGACCCGGATCGCCTCGACCTACGCCGGCCAGTGCACCGACATCTGACCTTCGGATACGGCCCGCACCAATGCCTGGGCATGCCCCTCGCACGACTCGAACTCCAAATCGCCATCCCCACCCTGCTCCGGCGCATCCCAACCCTCCACCGTGCTGTACCCCTGCAAGACATCAAGTTCCGAGAACACGCCATCGGCATCTATGGGGTGGACGAACTCCCCATGACCTGGTCATGACACCAGAACCATCAGGGCAATCAGCCCTGCGCAACACCATCTCCACGATCCTGACCACAGCGGTGCACGACCGAGTGGTCACCGGCCTCTACGTCATGACAGCCGACCGCGATGGCATCACGTACTCCGGCGGAGCGGGAACACGTGATGGCACAAACCCATGGACCGACGACACCATCGCTTGGCTGGCATCGATGACCAAACCGATCGTCGCCGTCGCCGCACTGCAACTCGTCGAGCGCGGTCTCATCGAACTCGACACTCCCACTACCGATCTGTTGCCCGAACTCGCCGCGGCGTACGTCCTCGAGGGATACGACGAGGATCAGCCCCGGCTCGTCCGCGCACGAGGACCCATCACACTACGAATGCTGCTCTCGCACACAGCCGGAACCGGCTACTCGTTCCTACACGCCGATCTCGCGCGCTATCTTCACGACAAGAAGGTGCCATCGAGCCTCGAACTCAAACTCGCCTCGATCGTCGACGCCCCGCTCGTCTACCACCCAGGCACCAACGCCATGTACGGCACCGGCCTGGAATGGGTGGGACTTGCCATCACCCGCCTGACCGGACACGACCTGGCAACCCACCTCCACGAGACGATCTTCTCCCCATTGGGTATGCGCGACACAACGTTCGGAATCACCGATCGCACTCGCTTGGCGGATGTACACACGAAAACACCTCACGGCCTGGTACCCACACCATTCGAGCTGCCCACCGATCCAGAATTCCACTCAGGCGGCGGCGGGCTGTACGGAACACCCCAGGACTACCTGACGTTCCTTCGCATGCTCAGTGCCGGCGGAGCCTGGAACGGTGTGCAGTACCTACAGCCGGATACCCTCGTCGACGCACAACGAAGCCACTCAGCATCTTTCGGGACCATCGAATCCGCTGATTACGCAACGTCGCACGACATCGACCTGATCCCAGGAATCAACACATCGTGGTCGTTGCTCGGCATGCGAAACGAGCAAGTCACACCCGCAGGCCGCCCAGTCGGAACCATGGCATGGGCCGGGGGCGCGAACACCTACTACTGGGCCGACACCGACAACGATAGATCGTCAGCAGGAGTGTTGTTCACCCAGCTCATACCATTCGCCGATCCACAGGTAATACGAGCATTCAATAACGTCGAAGGAGCAGTTCGTACCCGGACCGTACGTCGGCATACGAACTGATCAGCTGTTGCCGAAACCGTTCTCTGTCCGGTTTCGGCAACAGGGGCGGTACGATCCGGTCACAACCGTCCACTTGCTACATTTCAGACGGTACGTGCTGAACTAATCGAACGGCCCGGACGGACGCACGTCCGCCAACGTATATCGCGCAGGCTGTCAAGTGGGTCAACACCAACTAGCTATAACAGTTACTCATTCGGTGCGATGCAGGAATGAATATTGTTACTGGTTTCCTCGTTCGTCCTGGACTAGACCGTGATGTGACCGTTTTCGACATAGCCACAACCGACGGTCATCAGACACCAGAGGAAGTACTCCACGCACTCCGCGCTACCGCTGCCCGCAGCCGGATCGTGCGTACCGACGTCGCCGCCGCCACGGTGTGGACCAGCGACGACTGCCGAGCCGACCACAGCCCCAACCCATGGTCGGCGATGGTACTTGCCCGGGCACTGAACCTGATGCCCGATCTTTCACCCGACGACGTCATAGCTCACCCTGCGTTGACCTTTCGAGGGCTCGTTGTCGTCACCGGCCGCTGCCCTCTGACGGGCGCGCTGAGCGCGCTACGTCCGGCCCCTGACCCACTGGCTGACGCATCGTGAAACCTGGGGGTACCCACTTGAGATGTGACGAATTCCAGACTTCACTTGACCCCGGGCTCTGTCGAGGTTCTAGTCCACGACTTTCGCTCCTTGTCAACCCCATTCAGGGTTGGACTTGACCAACCTTCCGGACTCTGTTCATCCACCTCTGTGCGCCTTAAGTTCTCCCCTAGGAGAGTCCCCACCTGTCACAGCGAATGGAGTACCCGGAGATGACCGATCTGATCCGCGTAGCCTCCGATGAGCTGCGCGCCACGTCCGTCGCAGTCCTGCAATGGATCCGCGCATGGACACCCCACTCTCGAGCGGTAACCACCGTGTTCGGCATAGCGTGGCTGATCTTCGTGATTGTGTGCGGTTTCACCGGCGGAACCGTGTTGTTCGTGATGACCGCCGTCGTCGCTATCGCCGCTGTGCATCTCGTGCGCGGGGAATGGCGACGACCAGGTCGCAGCAATCCAGTTGCATTGTGCGACAACGCCCGCGAACACATTTGCACCCTCGTCTTCCGTCACTCCGACGGGCGCTGGTATCTACCCGACTGCATTACCGTCGGTCTGAATCCCGCCGACTTCACCGACCTCAGCGATCACTTCGATATCAACGACGTCATCACCCATCTCACCGCCGAAGCCGTCGATGTCACGCGCCGCTACTCCGCGGACACTCCGAGCGGAATGCTGCCCCTGGTCGAGATCGTCTCCAACCCGAAGGTCCGCGCTCGCCACTACGCCCTGCGTGGCTCCACGCATCCGATGTCCGACCACCCAGTGGAACCCACACGCGCCTACGGCGACCAAACCGACCTCCACCCCAGCGACAGTCAGGTGGCAACAACTCTCATCCCGGACTCACCCGGGCGTGGACCGACCTTGGTCGGTCCCGATAGTCGAGCGCACCGCGTCGTCGGTACCGAGATAACCGTCGGGCGGGGCACCTACTGCGACATCACCATCAGCGCCGACACCAGCATCTCGCGACATCACCTCACCCTGCGTTCCAACGATGGCGTGTGGTGGTGTGCCGACAACAGCAAGACCGGTACCTGGATCAACGGAGTGCGTGTAACCCCCGGCAGATGGACCGAACTCGCCGACGGCGACCGCATCGCGTTCGGCACCACATCAGGCACGAACACCGCCACGTTCTACCGAACGGGTGCCCATGCTGCCCGCTGACCGGAACCTGCTGTTCTCGCCACGCCGAACCGCCGACCCTGTGCGACACTTCTTAGCCCAATACACTCGGAGGAGAACCGCCTTGAGCAGTGACGTCCCCGCTCACGCGTCGACTCCGCCGACCCCGATGATCCGATGAGCGGCGGCGCGCCTCCACCCGACAATTCGGCCAAGGAAGACGACGGCATGGACCCCCCTGGGCCCGATGGTCGTCAGAAGCCGAAGTTCGACGTCGACAACAACTGCGGTTGGCTCACCAGAATGTTGCTGCGGATCGGCGGCTTCCACCGCCCGTGGATCGACAACAATTCCGACGCCTCCAAACTTGCCGCCCAAGCCGGGATCCTGATTCTGGTGCCTACCATCGCCTTCGGCGGCGTTCTGGCCAGTGCCTGGGCAGTCAACGTCGGGCACCGCTTCAACTACTGGTTCATCTGGGTCCTTGCCGCCGTGTGGGCACTGTTCGTATTCTGCGTCGACCGATGGATCATGACCTCGATCGACTACGGCGACCTATTGGTCGGACCCCAAAACTGGCTTCGGCGAGCATGGCGTTCGGCATGGTTCTACCTCGCACGCATCGGGATGGCGGTCGTCGTCGGTTACGTCATCTCCGAATCGGTCGCTCTCGGCATGTTCAACACCGCAATCGAACGGGAGCTGCCGAGCATCCAGTCCGACAACCTCACCGACTACAAAGCATCCATAGGCGCAGAGTACGACACAGCAATCGCCGATGCGAAAGATGCGCGCACAGCCGCCGAAAACGCTCGAGATATAGCCAATAGCACCCGGGAGACTGCCCAGGCTGATTGGCAGGATGAACGTCGGGGGACTGGAGGCACGCTTGACGCCGGCGACAGTCCCCCCAGCGCGAACTGTCTACTTCCGAGCGACCCGCGGGAGATCTGCGCGGAAAGCAACAGAAGATACGTGTACAACCAAGCCGACACGACTGCAATTACCAGCCAGCAGAAGGCCCTAGAGGCGCAGGACCTCGTTCGTACGCTGGAGAGCACCCGCCAGACTCGAATCGACGAGAAGGCCGCCAAATACGAAGCGGTCAACGCCGCCGACACCAATGCTGTGACTCGCCACAGAGCCCTTGTCCGACTCATCGGCGACGACCTCGGATACAGATGGTTCTACATCGTCATCATCGTCACGCTACTTGTCGTCGACCTCACCCCACTGCTGCTCAAACTATTCGGCCCTCACACTCCCTACCTGGAAAATGCGCGACGGGACGCAGCTCGTCTGCGCGCCCGCACCACTGTCCAAGTAATCGAAGGCGCGAAGGGCGAAGCGGACGCCCAATACGACTTGGACGACCGCAAGCACCGCAACCGGGCGAACACTGTGGCCCATGCCGGTGACCTCGACGAACGCGAGCACCGCAACCGGATGGACTCGCTGACCCGAGAACACGAGCACACCCTGGCCGACGCTGCCGCGAAGCACGCCGTCGCACAGACCCGTGAAGCGCTGCACAAACTGTCGGACGACTCCGCCGCCGCAAAGGATCTGGCCGACCACTATCTCAAGACCGCGTTTGCACACCTGAAAGAGCGCCGCCACCGTCCGCGCGCAACCCCCACCCAGCCATACACACAACAACACCCGCGCAACGCACAGCAAGGTGAACAACAACCCGACGACCTCAGCGGCGAGACCCCAACTCCGACACCGCAACCCCCACAGACACCGCAACCGCAACCCCCACCGGCGCCGGCACCGGCACCGCGCGCAAGCAACCACAGACCTCCTGCTGCTTCGCCGCGCGATGAGTACGGACTCGAGATCGGCAATGTGTTTCCCGACGACACAGTCGACAACCCGCTCGACAGGCACTGGCGAATCACAAAGTTCTGGCGACACGTCAACGGCGGTTCTCTTCTACTCGCCGTCGACGAGGACAGTCCCGACAACGGAATCGAATACGTGATCAAGGTCTACCTCCCCGACCGCTCCTGGAAGCTCCGAAAGCGTGATCGGGCCCAAGGCCTCGCCGAACTCGATGCTGTTCCCGCACTGGGCGTGTCGATAAACGACGCCGTCGCAGACGTCTACTTTTCGGACATCTACCAAGACCAGATGGTGATCGTCACCCGACGATATCCCCACACCCTGAATACATTTCAAGACGCCCGAATCAACGGCAACGAGCCCGGGGGCTTCGACCTTGCCCTGGTACTGCAGATCGCCGAACGACTACTCAGCGCACTGGCCTGGTCGTGGACGAAAAGAGAGAAGGGGGCTCGCGCGTACCTGGATATGAAGCCCCCCAACATCTGCATCGACAACGACGGCACCCCGAAGATCATCGACTGGGCACTTTCTCGCAGTCTCGATGAGGCCGCACACACCAGCTCACGGCTGCGGTTGCAAAGCCTCTTCTACTCGCCACCAGAGCAAGGCTCAGCAGGGCAGCTGTGGCCGACCCACCTCGTTGCCGCCGACATCTACGCCTGGGCCGCAACTCTGTACGAGATGATCACCGGGAAGCCGCCGTATCTGTACGAGGCCGAACAGCAAGGAATCACCCTCAACGACTTCCAAAACGGCAACCCTCGTGCCGAAAGGGCCTTGGACTCATATCGCAGACTGCGCAGTGGGCCTCTCACCCCGGTTTCGAAGTTCGCACCGTTTGTACCCGAAGGTCTCGACAACTTGCTGCGTCGATGCCTCGACCCTGCACCCGAAAGACGCCACGTAGTGCCGACGGACAACAGTTTCGACGCACGTGTGAAAGCAGCTGAACGTAGCGCGGACCAGCTCATTCGATGGCTACGACTCGTCAAACAAGATGCTCTGCACGTAGACGCAGGCGGCGCGATACCGGCAGCCCAACAGGTCGGTAACTTCACGCGTTTCAAGAAACCTCCCAAGCAACAACAGCAACAGGACGTCATCGGCAATGCTGGCCATCTGGTTCAACAGCAGCACCAGCCGCGAACACCGCACCCCGACAGTGTGCCGACCGACGACCCCCCTTACCTGCCACCGGACAACGATCCGGACGCGCCGCGCTCACCCGCCATCAATCGCTAACGGAGTTCCGATGCCCATCAAGTCAACAGGCCGGCGGTTTCCACGGCCACGCGTGTCGAAGCGTTCGCTGCGGCGACGTCTCGACCGACTTCGGCACTGCCCACTGATCGGACGAGTCGGGACCATCGCGGTGGGTGCTCTCATCGCGGCCGGATTGTGGATGATCGATTGGCGGATGGGCATGGCGATCATTACCGCGCTGTTGGCCGGCTGCGGACTGTGGTGGTTGGCGTCTCGACGCGGCACACGAAACGGTGCTGCCCGAACCGTCGAACTGAGACCCGTCTCGCACACGCCCACCACCGACCGCCTCGGCAAGGCGTCGCTCGACAACACGCAGCGCGTCTTTCTACATGATCTGCGCGGCACGAGCGATATTCCACCCATCGAGTTGCGAGGCGAAACAGTGACGTTGGGGCGCGCACGAGGTAAAACAGCGGTCGTCACCGATAGAAAAACAAGACGCCAGCGTGCGCACTTCGTCCGTCACCCACAGACGCGTCGGTGGTGGGTGACAGCGTTGTCCGGCGCGCCCATCACCGTCGATGGGCATCGCCTGTACGCAGGCCAACCGCCGTTCGAGATACACGACGGCGCGGTCCTGATTGTGGGGGCTTCGGTGTATCGCGTCACGTACGTCGGCGAGCAACATTTCCCGCCGACCATCCCCGTCGGACAGGTACACACCGAGCGTGCTGCGCCCGCCGTGCGACAAAGCCTGCCCCACACACTCGGACGACCTATTCCCCAACCAGCCGGTGACGAGTCACCCACGCAGGCAATGGCACCCGCAGCAGCAGCGCCTCTCAAACTCCAAGCAGCCGGGGAGACCTCGGCGGGCGACCGCCGTCACAACAACGACGTTTTCCTGATTCGAGGACACACATCAGCGATTGCCGATGCCGCGGGCGGCGGCGAAGACGGCGTCCTCACAGCCCGAACCGTACGCGCGACACTACGAACCCTTCTGCCCACCTCGCCTATCGACGACGTCTTCGCCGCCACTGATCAAGCACTTCGAGGACTCCGCGGACGCTCGGTTCTCGCCGCGCCTTCCACGCTCGACGTCCTGACACTCGACACCTCCACTTTCACTGTCTCCGGCGGGCACGTGGGAGACAGTCAGGTGTTTCGTGCCCACACCGACACAGCCGACGACACCGTTCACGTCACAGCGATGACACCAGCCCTGCATCAGCACGCTGCCCTGGACAACGCAATCGGGTTCTTCTCCGACGCCCCAGCGGGCTACACCTACAAGTTGTCTCGATGGCACCAGCCAGCAGTAGCCAATGACCGCTACATCATGGTCACAGACGGCTTCCTCAACGCCTGGTCCGGCCCGCACACCCAAATGGACACCACACCTGATCGAGACCCTGAAGACGCCATACGTGAGGTTCTCGGATCCCAGCCACCGGATGCCAGTCCCGCTCGACTAGCAGAAGCACTCGTTCGTGCGGCCCTTTCTGAGCACAAACGCCACGGCACAATCGCCGACAACATCACCGTGGTCGTGGCGCATCTGTCACCCAGTGCTGAACCGGAACAAGGAGGATCCCGTTGAAAGCGCCCTATGTCCTTCCACCTCTCGAGACTGGACAGCACGGATTCCACGTCGAATCGATCTACACGCCATTCACAAGATACATACTCAACAATTTCGAGGGCGACCCAAGACTGAGCAACAACTGGTGCCCCGCAGTTGTCCGGGACACGGAGACGGGCGCATATCACGTGGTCAACCACAGCGAGTACCCCGTATACGTCGCGATGAGCGTACCGCTTAAGTCATCCAGTTTGTCATACAGGCAGGTGAAACTTGATGCAGCAGAACCTGAACACAGACTGGGTAGCCACACCTACGGCGCAGTACTCGAACAATTACCCAGAGAAGCACGCGAATCAGGAGACGCCCGCGATGAGCGCAAAGGCAATCGCTTTGCACTGTCAGAACCTGGTGCCCGTTACCGCATAGCGGTTGGACCACCTCCAGCGTTTGCAGTCCACGCCATCCGCCGCCAGCGCGAGTACGTTGTACTGGTCGACACGCCCGAAGCAGGCCCCGACACATCGAATTCGGATCTTATCCCGACTTTCGTACCGAACGAGCATATCGAACAGCTTTCATCCAACGAACACATTGCTCGGGCGCTGCGCGAATGGCTACACGACGACAAGCACAAAAGCACTCTTTTCTGGTTGACCTTTCGTGAATATGAATTCATTATCGGCGGGTTCTCGAATCCCAAAATCGTCAGAAAAGGCAAGATAGAAGAGTGGCTTGGAAGCTACTCGATCAGCGAGACAGGCGTATTCAAGAATCTCCACAGAGTCATGGATAAGCATTTCGACGATATCAACAAGCTGTCATGGGCAAGCGAAGATGGCCTCAATCCAGGGATGAGTCGTTGGCTGGTTGACCACCACGTACTCACTGTCTCGGACGTCACCGACTTCGACAACGAGATGAAGAAGGTACACGGTTCGGGATGGACGTCGCTGTTCGGTTGACACAAAGAAGCTGCTGAAGCAGAAAGTGAGCGGTGTTCACGAACAGTCGGCCTCTAGACTCCGAATACCAATTCCCACTAGGTCTCGCGAGGTCGGCGGTGTCACAGCGTTACCGCACATCCGGACGTCTCGTTGCTTGGTTCCCCCGCGTAGAACGTACGAGGACGGAAATCCCATTGCGCCTTTGAGTTCCGGTACGTCGAGCATTCTGAAGGACAGGTCTTCGACGGCGATCGGTCGGCGTGTGGACTTTCGATGGTGAGCGGCAGCGGGCACGACCAAGCCATGGTGGTTACCCGATGCCGTCACGGTGCAGAGAGCGTCGCTGACCGATCGCGCAGTCGAACCTCCACCTCGCAGCTCTGCGATGAACGGGGTGATCACCGCATGATGGCGGCCGCCCGCGGATACGGTCGACAGCGCCTCCGAGGTTCGATGATTCTTCGACTGGCCCCGCAGCACCGACACGAACGGCTCGAACACCGGGGCCCGCCCCTCAGACGGCCGTGATCTTGCCTGCCGATACTCGAACAGCGTGCCCGCGGCTTCTCTCGCGTCCTCGGCATGCGGAGCTGCCCAATACCGGTCGATGCCGGCCTGGATTCGTGCGATCGTTTTCGGCTTCAACGGACGAGTGCGGTCCCCTATCCGCTGGCCGGTCTTGGTCCAGTCGATGATGGTCGAGGCAGGGAGCCAGTCGGGCTCGAGCACGGTGTCCGCACACGCACGTGCGGGGCACCGGTAGGAGTACTGGCTACGGTACTTACCCACAGCCACCCCTGGGTTCTTCCAGGCCTGCAACGCACGCACGGGCCCGCAGCGAGAGCAGGTTGCCGGCGGACGGACCACGGTCTCGAAGTCAGGTGCCCGGTTGCCGGCCTTCCAGAAGCACACATAGAGGCGATCGCGGGACTGCGGCGCTGGTGTCCCAAAAGTCCATGAGTGCATCGAATTCAGGCAGATAAGGCGATGTTCGTAAACGAGGGCGTGCATCGCCGCGATCCATGGCCTGTAGAGAGGCCATGAGTAGATCTCGACGACGTTCTCGACGAAAACCAATTCGTATCGGTGATACTCGGTGAACCGAACGACGTCCCACATCGTCGCCCTCGATCGCTCGGCGGCCTCGGACGGTAGGTCGTCGGACAGTAACGAGATCTGCGCGGCGAGGCGCTTGGCCCCGCGAGCATTCGAGTGCCAGGTGCATTCGGGGCTGAACCATCCGATTGTCGTGCGAGGAAACAGCTTCGGAGTGATCTGAGAGAGGTCCGCGAGGATGTGCTCGGTGTGCTGGTGGTTGTACTGGTGCGTCTCGATTGCCTTGTCCCAGTGGTTCGACGCTGCCGATACCCTCACCCCGGGGATGGCGATCATTCCGGTCGTGGATCCGCCGGCACCGCAGAAGAAGTCCGATGCCGTGATGTCGAGCGATCCACTCATCGTCCGGCTCCGTCGGGCACGCTGTCCCACACCCGTCGGTCGAGGATCCGGCCGGCGGCCTTACGGCCGACTCGTCGAACTTCGGTGCCGTCGTCGAAGTGGTGGTAGTCACGGAATCTGGCGATCACCTCCGCTGGTGCCCACTCGCCCCACTGCTTGAACAGAAAGGGCACATCGGCAGCGGTGCACTGGTCCCGGATCTCTCGTACCCATCGCGGATGCATAGGCCGTGCCCCGCGGCCGGACTCACCGCCGACGATCACCCAGTCAAGCGCTGGTTCGCGCTCGCCGCCGCATTTCGAGTCTTCGACCGAACGGAGCCCGTCGCGAGTCAGCGCTCCTCCGATTCTGCTGGGTCGTAGGCGCGTGAAGTCGATCGGTCCGAGGAGCGGTTCGGCAGAGACGAACCGAAGAGCTGCAGGCGTGTCCAGCAGCGCCCATACTCGCAAGGTCTGCAGTCTTCTGGTCTTCGGCCGAGACGCCGATCCACAGGTTCGGCAGCGGCCAGCTCTGGTACCAGACATCGGCGGGGCGGAAGGCTGCGACGACGCCAGCGATGGCGTCGTCGACGGCGCGGCGGAAGGCATCGGACTGGAGCAGTGCCCGCATCCGAGCGGGTCTCTTGGTAAGCAATTGAAAGGTGTGCTGGCGGGCGAGCGCGATCACCGCGAACACCCGGGCGATGTAGTCGTCCGGGATTGCTGGATGGAAGAGGTCGCTCATCGAATTCACGAAAATCCGGCGTGGCCGGCTCCATCGCAGCGGCTGGTCGAGCTTGCCGGGGCGCATCTCGACGTCGAATCCGTGCTCGAAGTAGTGCCCCGGTGTGCCGCGGAACCGCTCAGCGAGGGTTTGGGCGTAGCAATGATCGCAGCCCGACGAGACTGCGGTGCAGCCGGTGACCGGGTTCCAGGTTGCGTCGGTCCATTCGATGGCCGTGGCGTCGCCCATCATCGCTCTTCCGGGTCGTGGAGGGCATCGAGGAGCTGGAATCGTAGATCGGCGTCAATCGCGAACGAGATCCCCCTGCTGGGCAATTCGATCGTGTAGCTGTTTCGATCAGGTGCGGTCGTGATGATCCATGGGTTGGGGTGGAGCGGGACAGCGTTTGTGTCGGTGGTGGGGTCGGTTTCGGTCATGGCGTCCTCCGAACGTTGGGTCATTGGCTGCAGACGCTCGACGCTGTTTGCGCATCGGCGCTGGTGATGTCGAGGTCGTATTTCGCGGCCACGGTGAGATACGAAGTGACGTAACGGCATTGGTATGGCGCGTTGGGTGGCAGCCAGGTGTCGATTCCCTTGTCCGACTTCTGCTGATTCGTACGTCCGTCCACCGCGAGCAAGTTGATGTCGACGGCGTTGGCGAAGGCGGTTCGCTGGTCGATCGACCAGGCCCACGCCCCTGCGTCCCACGCCCTCGCCAACGGGTACACGTGATCGATCTGAATCTTCCCGAGGTCGTCGATCGTCGATCCTGTGTAGGGGTCGTGGAGTATCCCTGCTGCGACTTTGCAGTCGCGGGTTCCGGGCTTGAACTCGACGTCGATCAGTTGGGTTGCCAGGACGTCGTTTCGAGTGTCACAGCCGTTGTGCGATCCAGGGGCGGACGAGTCATCGGTCCACGCCGGGCCGAACACGCACCCTGAGCCCTTCTTGCAGGATCGGTCGTATCCATCGACGTCTGCGAGCGAGTCCACCGTTTCGAGCTGAGCGAGGAGCTGCGCGATGGGTACAGGCGTGCTCGCCGCGGCTGGGTCTGGGGTGTCGACCACCGCTGGTCGTGAGAGCGGATCGGCGTGCGTTCCGAACGTGTACGTCCCGACCGCGAGTACGGCCATCACGATGGGCACCGCGATGCGGAGTCGTCCGCGCGCGCTCATCGAACCGCCTCCGCCGGCAAGTCGGCATGCCCGCAGCTTCCGCGCCGCCTACGGTCCGAACGGTCTGACCAACGATGCAGTAGTGCCAGAGTCAGAGCCGAGAAGGCAGCGAGCAACGTGCCGGCCAAGGAGATGACCAAACTGACGGTGACCAGATCCTTCACGATCGGCAGAGCCCCGTTGAAGATCGCGAGCATGCCGACGACGTAGCCGACACATGCAAGCGCAACAGTGCGAGCCTCGCGGCGGCCATCTTCGGCCGCGAGGTGGCGCTCTACGTCGTGGATGAGGCCGTCTCGGCCGGATTGTGGGTCCATCAGGGAGTCCTTTCGTAGTGAGCGCGATAGCAAACGCAGTCCTGCACGGGGTAGATAGCGTCGCGGTGAGGTCTGTGACAGCCGGCCACTGAATCGCACCCCAGGAGCGTTCTCCTGTGGCCGCACCGGGCGGGCAATATGCGCCCGGGTGTCACAAGCGTTGCGAGTTCGGGGCCGTCGGGTACTGGTCTAGTGGCCGGTCGCCGGGATGGACCGGGCCGACGTTGCGACGCCACGGCCCGGTCAGGTAGTCGTAGTGCTCTTGAGTGAAATCGGAACCGATCAGATCTCGTACGACCAAGCCTCGGCCGACATCGCGGGCAGCGACTCTGGCAGCCCCGCATCCGAGGACGCCGAGCAGGTTCATGGTCGCTGTGAGTTCGTGACGCCGATTGTCGCCGCAGGCCGCCGTGTGGGCAGCGTGTGTCGCTTTCCGCCAGCCGGGTGCGCACCACCACGCGGCGCTGACCGTCTCCGGTGCGGTTTCCAGCAGATCGGACTCGACGTCGAGGGTGCGCGCCAAGTCGAACACCTGCCGCCACCGCAATCCGAAAACCACCTCGAAAACGTGGTCCGTCAGCTCATGGTCAGGAACGGTTGGTCGGAAGCGGTCGGCGGCGTTCGGAGTAGCAGCAAAGTACCTCTCAGACAGGCCGTGTTGCATCCGGCGATGGACTTCGCTGGCGATGGCGCTGTGCGCCTTACTGTTCGAGCTGCAGCCGGTACTGCCGGCAGCTCGTGCGTGCGGTGAGAGGTCGACCGAGGGCGGCCGCGTTGTCGAGATCGAGGATTGCATGGGTACTCCCGTTTCTGTGGGACAGATGGTCGGTCTGTCGATCAATTTCTGACTGGTCTCTGTGCCGCTATGCGACCAACAACGCGGCGCGATATCACTCTGCTGCTTAATTTTCCGATCTTTCAGCGCCGTCCAGCCAGTCACCGATCCTGCCGCGGACGGCGTCACCACCGGGGGGATCGTCGTAGGCGTCTTCGAGCGCTCCCCGCGCTCCGGATGAGATGACCGCGAGATCGCAGTCTCGTGTGTCGGCCCAGTCGCCCCACGTCCATCCCCTTCCTGCGTCGATGTGAAATTGTGTTGCTGCAGCCGGAACACCGTCGACGAAGACTTGGATGTGGGTAGGACCATCTGGATCGCGGACGACGATCACCTCGATCCGAAGTGCGGGGGCGAATTTTCTCGTCACGATGTCGCACCGGCCAGACGCTCCGGTCTGTCGAACTCCCCTGCCGCCCGACTGTTCGAGTTCACAGTCCGGTGGCGCTGCGACGAAGCCTCTCTCGGTGGTCGCACACCCTGGACGGGATCGGTATCCATTGCGCCACTGCGGCGTCGAAGCAGCCACTCGATCCCAGTTGCTACAGCACACGCCGAGCAAGAAGCGGCGAACACCATCGCTACACGGCGCGGATCTCCGTCGATGGCGGCATGGTCGGTCCGGCGTAGCAGTGCAGCCCAGGCCAATCCGGCAAATGCAGCAAAAACCGCCAACACTGCCGCCACACCACGCGCTACGGCCAGCGCGCAGTCTCGCGGCGAACCCGAACTGCTCGCAGGTCCATGATTCCTACCGTCGATCCGGACGAGGACTCTCATATTCGACACACCTCTGCTCTTCTCGGAAGTCGGATGGTCAGTCCGCTCATCTGGTGAAAACGGCGACAACAACGAAATGGTCGACGCCGCGGCTTCGTGGAACCACCCACCAAGCCGATACGCCAGGACACTACCCACCGGACCCGGAGTTCGCTAGGGCTCAGCAGCGAAAACGTCCCCGGCGCACCCAGTGCCGGGGACGGGCCTGGGGCGAGCAGCGACCCGGCGCACCGAACCGCCGCTCACTCCTCTCCCCAAGGCGTCCCCTACTCGGTCCCGTACAGCTCGCAGCGGTAGTGGTCTTGACCGCGTTCGTCCACGGCGTCCCAATCGACGCCGACGGCGTCGGCAAGGTGCCGCAGGTCGCCCAGAAAGTCTCCGAACACCGTTGTCAGCTCCTCGGTTTCGAGGCCGATCGGCCTGGCGTATGCGATCAGCCCTTCGGCAGCGTTGGCCGCTCGAACACCGTTGTCCCGGCTTCGGGTATCGAGGGTGTAGCCGATGCGCGGACGCTCGCGTCCCTCGACCGATGCGCGGAGTTCTTTCGACGTCTCGATGCCAGGTAGTCGCTCGGCCTTGTACTCGATAGATGCGTCGGACATGTTGTGTGCCTTTCTTTTTGTGGGAATCGCTACACGATGGGCGTGCAGTGCAGTGCGGCCATCAGGCCGGTATGGATGGCGTGAGCCGGGGATGGTTCGGCGTGTTGGAGGACGTGGGCGGTGGCGTCATCGATGACCACGGTCATGTGGGCTCGGTGGCGGGTGAGCATCACGCACGCTCTGCCGGAGTCGAGATTGAACGGCTCGGCTGTCCGGTACCCGGCAAGCGGGTGCAACACGACAACGGCGGCGCGTTCGAGGCCTTGCAGAGAGTTTGCGGTGCCGACAAGTACGTCGGGGTGATCCGAGAGCAAGGCCCGGACAGCGGCAGCCTGCGTGACATGAGGGACGACGACAGCCAGGTCCGCCGCTGTCATGGCCCGCTGCCCGTCCGGTGTGGTCACATCGGCGTCCAGCAGTTCTCGCGCGCGCAGGGCGCACTGTGTGGCCAGGACGGGGTCGGTTGGGCCTCCGATGACCCGCACTGGCCGATGCGCGAGTTCAGGCAGGTCGGGGCCGCTGGAATCGGTCAGATGCTCCGGTGGGCGACGGGAAGTAAAAGGCAGGCCGGGGTAGAACAGCGGTTGAATGAGGGCCGTTGTCCTCGCGCCGAGACGCCAGGTGTGTTGCAGACGGACCACGCCGACCGAATCGCCGTGAGCTGCTTGCAGAGCGAGGGGGGCAGGCAGGTTCGGTGCGGTCTCGCTGCCCTCCCACCGCGATACGTCTCCTGTGACCACCGGATCGATCTGTCCGGGGTCTCCGACGCAGACGACCTGTCGAGCCATCGCGCCGAGCGCCCCCAGATCGGCGTAGGTGCATTGCCATGCTTCGTCCACGATCAACACATCGGCACCGATTCGGTCCGGGTCCGAGAAGAGCCACCGCGCCGTGGTACCGATGAGAATTGCGCCAGTCTCATTCGACCACCGCACTTTTCGTCCTGCCACTACGGGAGTGTTTCCACTGTCGGGGAGGGGCGCTTTCGCTTTCCAGATCAACGCTGCTCGATCTGTCAGCGCGCCGAGCCGACGTGCGATTTCCACGGCTTGTTCTCGGGTTTGCGCCGCGATACCCACCCGTAGGTCTGCGCGATGGGCCAAGGCGGCGGCGAGCAACGCGACCAGTCGAGTTTTTCCTGCGCCCGGTGGTGACGGGACGACGACGGCGGGGTCTCCGGACCACACAGAGAACAGCACGCGTGCAGTGATCGGGTCGGCCATGATCTGTGATCCGGGCCAGTGGGCGGGCGATGACGGTTCGGTTCCCGTGAAAGGTGTTGCGGCGGTTTTCGGGGTGTCCGTTCGGGGTGCGACGATACGCATTGTTGTGCCGTTCTTCTTCTAATGTGTTGTCAGTGAACATTTTTGATCCCCTAGTGATCCTGGACATCCTCTGCACCCGCTATCAGGACATCGAGCGGGACTTCGCGGCGCACGGCGCTCGGGGCTTGTCCGGTCGAAAGCCAGGAACGGCGAGCGCGGTACAGATTCCAGTACCTCGCCCGTCCTGCTCGCATCGTCGCCGGTGAAGGCGGTTGGGGCATCAAGGTCACCTGGTCTCCGTCGTTCGGTGCGTGCGCTCCGACCGAGCCGAGACCGAGCGTCAGTTTGCCGTTGACCACCTGTGCGGACGTGACGTCGGCAGAGAAGCGCTCGAAGAATTGATCGAGTGCTGATCCGACCCATCCCGTAACTGCCGAATCAACCCGCATCCTCGAGTCCAGCCGGTCGCAGGTCACCGACACCGAAACGTTGCGGCGGCGTGAACCTGTCGGCGGTGCCGCCACCGATGCGATGCCCTGGGCCACGTGTCCCGTGTGCAGCGCTCGTACTCGCCACAGTGGATCACTCAGCAACGCAGCGGCTTTGAGGTCGGCGGCATCGCATCGGGTCCGTAGTCCCATGGCTGCACTAGCTGAGTTGTCCGGCCGTGACCAGTCGTGGCCCGCAGTCGTGGCCGACAATGTCCGATCCCAGGAGTATCGGTCATCGTCGTGTATCGGATCGAGAAGCGGCAACAGCGGTCCCGTTGCGATGCACGCTGCCCACTCATGCAGGCCTGCGACGCTCTCGTCGGTAATGCCGAGCCAGGAACGCCATGTTCGGGCCGCTCGCTCGGCGTCGGGCGCAGTGCCGAGGACCAGACGCGAGGACGACGCAGCAACCAGATCGATCACCGCCGACGTTCCGGGATGGTCGGCCCGATCGGCCCACCATCCGATCATGGCGGCAGCCCCCGCTATGTCCGGATCAGGGTGGTGGGCGTGCGCACGCGCCAGGGCCAGCAGGCTCGGTATCGTCGCGGCGTCATCAGTGAGCAGCATGGCCGGTTCAGCCGTACCCACCGTCGTTGCCCCGTTGCGAGCGAGCAGGGCCAGAGCCTCGGTGTCGTGCGCGGACTCTTCGGTGCATCCATCTCGAGCGACGGACACGGCCAGCGTTGTTCCTCGCGTGACCGCACGCACGGCCACTGCGGTCGTGGACGGCTTGAAGGTTGCATGTGCCAGCCGAGGGACCGGTTGCATCTTCTCGGCGGCGTAGAGGCGTTGCGCGAGGTCGAACCACTCCACGCTCATCGCTCGTCACCGTCGACGAGGATCAGGGCGTTGCTCGCGCACTCCCACCCTGCGCGCAACGCCATTGTGGCGGCGTCGGCCGCTGCGCTGGCGACGACGATGCGGATATCGGCGGCGGCGATTCCAGTGCCGGTGAGCACCCTGTCTGCGTACTTGAGCAGTTCCACGGGTCCGCTTTCGTTCATCGCGTGGCCCCCGATCCGACTGGCACGTGCACCGTCGATGCCCATGCCGGTGTGACGCCCCTACCCTGGACGCCGCCGATGATTGCGCACACCAGGTGCGACCTCGTGGGCCGGTCGGGCCAGGGTGTATCGCCATCGGTCAGCACCACGACGACGTGGGGTGCAGGGCGCGCAGCGTTGGCTGCGGCGATTCCCACCCTCATATCGGTTCCGCCACCACCAACCAACGTCACATCAGCGACCGATCGTACGTGTTGTGCCGTAGTGGATTTGGCGTCACACGCCAGAATCCGAACCCGGTCGCGTGCGATGCCACCAGCTTTGAGAACTCCCGCCACTTCGCCCATCGCGGCATCGAGGTCTGCGCTCGTCATCGACCCGGACGTGTCGATGACGAGCGAAACCGTGATCGACGGCCCCCGCATAGCCGGGGCGACGATTCCAGGAATGCGACGACGGGAGGGACGGGAGTACGAATAGTTCGTCCTACCCGCCTGCTCTGCCAACGCACGCCGAATTACGGCCCGTAGCAGACGATCCCACGCCACAGTCGGCGGGGCGAGAACATCAGCTGCCCACCGGACCAGTCCCGCCGGGGCACTACCTCGACCGGTACCAGCTGCTTCGCGAACTGCCTGCGCGACAGATCGGCGCACCAGGTCCGCTTCCGCATTGTCCAGTCCCTCCGTGATCACTTCTCCCGAGCCGATGAGTTCGCCGGGGACCGCAGGGCACCCCGATCCTGATCCGCATCCCGGATCGCCTTCAGCGCCAGCGAGTTCGACGGCAATCGGTTGCACAACCGGGTCACGTAGGTAGTCGTAGTACTGCTCGGCTGTGTCTCCGGGAAGGCAGCCGAACGATTGAGGGGTGATCACCCCTTCGGGCAGGCCGACTCCCGCAGCCAACAGGTCGTCGTTGATTTCGGCGTCGGCCGCGAAGTTCCACACCAGGTGATCGATGGGCTTCCCCAGAGCGGCGGCGCGGTCAGCATGTGCCCGCAACAGATGCCCGACCTCGTGCAGTAGCACTGCACCGACCATCGGCACCGGCCATGCGCAAGGCCCGATCAACAGATCCGGGTCCAAGTACAGCCGCCACCGAGCATCCACCGCGAAGGTACCCAGGCCCGGTGCCGCCACGGGTTGGGCTGCGAACAGGGCGCGCATGAAGTAGGGCATGTGTTCGGCCGACACCAGCCGTGCGAGTCGGAACGCTCGCATTTCAGCCGGTTCGAGCGCGCGCACACCGCTCATGCCGCTGCCTCGACCAAGCCCGCTGCCACCAGCATCGGTGCAAATCGGCGCGCGCTGGCCGGAACGGAGGCCTTCGCCGGTCGCGCTTTCGCCAGGGTTCGTGCCGCAGCCCCGGCTACGTCGGGCGCTCCTGCCTCGGCGGCGGCAATCAGCGGACCCCAGGCGTTGCGCCACGCTTCGACAGTGCCGCGCGAGGCCGCCCACGCCGTCACACCGGACAGCACGGCCCACACCAGATCAGGACGCGAGCGCCAATCGAACGCTGTCTCGGGGTTTTCGACAACGGCTACGGGGTCGGGGAGGTCGGCGTTGCGACGCCATTCGAGGAACTCGACACCGGTGCCTTCCCCGATCAGGCCGAACACCACCGCGTTGGTCGCGGCGTTGTCATCGTCGCGAAGATGTGGCAACACCTTCGCGAGCATCGACCAGGTGCGCCGAGACGGCCATGCGCCACCTGTCTGCACTCCGACCTTCGGGAACGCATCGAGCGCCTCGGGTGCACGCTGGATGTACCCGATGATGGAACTGCGCACCAACGCCTCCCGCTGCTCGTCGCTGGTCACCGCACGCGAATAGGCTGTGCTTGCCCAACCCGTGGCCATGCCGTCGAGCCATTCATCGACAGACGGCGTGAACTCGATGTGGCAGAAGCGGTTTGCCAAGGGGGCCTCCAACTCGTACCCCCCTGCTGCGCAATCGGGCGGATTTGCACCTGCGATGACCCGAGTCTCCTTCGGCAGTTGCAGATCACCCACCTTCAAATCCAGTGCGACTGCCAGCATCGCAGCCTGAACGGCCGGTGGACTCGTGGTCAGCTCGTCCAGAAAGAGGTAGCCCCCGCCCTCTGCATGTAGCCGTCGCGCCCAATCCGGGGCCTCCAATCTCACTCCACTCTCACGGACTACCGGCAGGCCTGCGAAGTCGGCAGGCTCCCGCAAGGACCCCAAGACCGTTTCGCACAACACCCCTTCGGATGCAGCAAGTGCTCGAACCAGGCTCGACTTCCCCATACCCGGCCCCGAAATCAACAACGACGGGACACCAGCCCTTCCGCACGCATCCACAACAGTTACCGCAGTCGCCAAATCCGGCATTTGAAACTCCTCGAAAGATGGGCAAGATGGTCAGTCTCGCCAACAACAGAACGCCTCAATCATACCGCGCCAGAACGCTTTTCACCCAGTCACACCAACCGCCACTGTCCCCGGCGCACTCAGTGCCGGGGACAGTGGCGGTCCGGGCTCAAAAAGCACCGGACCGCCACGTGTGCTGGGTGAAGTGTCCGGGTCCCTCGATATCGTCGAACCCACTCGAAAAAGGCCGGGTCGCCCGAAAGAAAGGACCCAACACGTGACACCGCTCGAAACAGCCATCGCCGTGCCACTGCCCCCGCCCGCGGCGGCGGACATTTCGTCATGGCGCTCGGACGCATTGTGCGCACAGACAGACCCCGAGGAGTTCTTCCCGCCCCCGGGTGGAGCAACCAGCAGAGCAAAGCGGGTCTGCGCAGAATGCCCCGCCAGAGCTGCTTGCCTCGCCCATGCACTGACGTACAACGAACAGCACGGCATTTGGGGCGGAAAGACACCACGAGAGCGCCAAGAGCTTCAGCACACCACAGCCACAGAGAGCCGGCCTACCCGGCATCAACAACAGGCGCTCACGATAGCCACGCTTTCGGCCCAGAACGTCCCAGTCGAGTCCATCGCAAGCCAGCTCGGAATCACCACCCGGCAGGTGTACCGAATACGCTCCCGCACAGCGTGAATCAACGCGCGAGTCGCCGGTCAAACCTGCCCGGTGATGCCGACCCCGTTATAGTCGGCGCGGTCAACCGCGGTTGATTGTTGAAGCGTCTCGACTTGCGTCGCTCCTCGCTGAAAGCTTCTCGCCGCAGGAGATGTCTTGGCCGGCGAGAAGGTCCGCAAGAACGACCGCGCGCGCCGCATGGGCCAAGATTTCGGCAGGTAGCGGTGGACCATCGAGGGTTCGGATTCGCATAGTTGTCAGTATGGCGTTCGACTCCGACAAGTTGCTGTCCCGCAACGTTTCCGGTGCCGATTCACGGGTCACTGGGGTGTCCATGGCATGCATACCTCGCGCATTCTCGACCAGTGCATGTGCGGTGGCCGTATCGCGCCTCGGCCCAAACCGCCTGTTTCGACTGTTGGTTTGCCCTGCAGACAGATCCGTGGGCTCAGGCGACCGAGGTGGCCGTTCGGATGGAGGTGGCCGGCCGACCAGGCATCGATGTCGACGGGATGCACTTCCCATCTCAGCACCTGCCCCTCACCCTGGCTGCGCTTCTTCCCGATTGCATCGATCGATGCCAGGGTTGCGCTCACCCGGTCGATGTCGCCGACACCTCGCCAGAGCACAGTCCGCGTGGAGGTCAGTAGGAGCGGCATCTGGCGTGCGCGATATCGGCCCTGCCGGTCGGAGATGACCGATGGTCGGTACCTCGAGAGTTGCTCGAGCGCACGGTGGTCGGGGCGTCCGCTCCAGTGATGGATTTCCGGGGCGTCGACCGGGTCTTCGGGATAGGCGTATGTAGCGCACCAATGCCAGTCGTCGCCTCCCCCCAGAGTGCACCGAGCGAGTGGCAGATCCAGATCGGCGGGCACTTCGTCGGGGCCGGCGGCTTCGAGGTACTGTCCGCGGCCCCGAGCAGCGGCTTTCTCGTCTTCCCACATCTCGGATGCGAGCAAGCCATCGAGGCTCGTCGCCCATGGAGCTGCATGCGCAAGTCCGACCGCCAGGTGTGCTTTCACCTCAAACGGCCTCATCACGTCAGCGCCTCCATGACTTCCAGCGCCTCCTCACGGCGCTCTCGAAGATGGGTTCGCCAGTCGAGCTCCTTCGGGTCGTCGCCGGCGAGAAGGGTCCGCTCGAAGCTGGTGCGGACGAGACCGTGTCCGATAGCTGTACGCCCGCCGATGGTTCCGGACTCGACGAACCTGCCGACGACGTCGGAGAAGAAGGCCACGTCCAGATCGGTTGCGCGATCGAGACGCAAGAAGGACTCGAATCGTGTACCGGCAGGCAGTGTTTCGATCTCGTAACGCATCAGAGAGCTACCGTCGACGGTGGCTGCGTCGGTTCGGGCGACTGTGGGGAAGTCATGATCGGTGGAATCGTCGAACCGGCTGTATCGTTCGAGCGCCATGGTGTCGAATTGGCTCAAGACAGCACGGTCAGGTGCGGGACGGCTCATGAGGTGGTCGGTTTCGAGGACGTGCGGAATCACTTTGCCCACGCGGAGACAGCCGTCGATCATTCGACCGCCGCCGCTGCCGCCAAAGACGCTGACCTGTGGGTTCAATGTACGGAGCCGGTGGAGCCGTTCGCCGGACAGTGGCTCTCCGGTGACCTTGGTCAGGCTGCCCCCGTTCCGAAGTGTGTGAGCTGCAGACAAGCTGAGAAGCCCTTCGTATGCAAGGGCGTCCCGTAATAGCTCCTCTCCGATCCGCCGGAGCGCCCCTCGGAAGGAGTTGCCGGACACAATCGGAACCAAGGCTGCGGAACCGTTGGGCTGCAGTATTTTTTCGCGCCGGAACAAGGTCGTTGTGGTGGCGCTGTGTTCACCGCGGTGCGAGATCGCCGAGACCGCTGTGATGTCGAGCTGCCAGCGCAGGGTCGAGGTCACTTCTGCCTCCTGGGCGATGTAGCAGTCGCTGTGGTGGCCCGGCGCGCTTGAACAGCTTCGGCCACGATCCGTGTTCGGAGTACGAGGGCGGTGGTGTTTTCCCGTAAGAGGGTCAGGACCGGTATCGATTCCTCGCGTAGAAGGACCGATAGTTCGAGGCGTTGTTCTTTCGTCGACGGCGCTGACTCGAGATCGGTTGCCACGGTGCTCCACCATCGATCGAGGTCGGCTCCGCCGGTGTATGTCGCGACCCGGACTCGGTCTGGCAGGTGGTGGTCCCAGTACAGCTCTCTCCGGCGTCCCACCCACCCGGTGTCCCAGTTGATTCCGTAGTGCAGCAGCAGCAACAGTCGTTCGGCTATTGCTGCTGCACCGGTGACGGGCGGCAGGAAGCTGGCTGCGTCCAGCCAGGTTTGGGTCGGTGTCGTAGCTCTGATCGGGGTCATGCCGTGCCTCTGGTTGACGTTGAAGCCGTCGCTGCGAGGTCGAGGTACACAGGCCGCTCTCGCCACGGATCGAGGCTGTCCCAATCCGCGAACACAGACGTCCACGTTCGATGCGGAATGTTCTTGAGCGTGCTGAATGCCGGCGCTGCGCGCGCAAGGGCGGCCAGGGAGAACCCTCGCCGTCGCAATCGCACGACTGCGCTCAGGCGTTCCGCGTCGTGCTCTGTCCATGGAAGCGCGATGTCGTCGACGGCGACCCGACCCCACCGGGCATGAGGAAGAATGTGCTTGCGCCCAGGACGTAACGGAACGACGACGGCGGACGTCGGAGAGATCGCTTGTCCCAGAACGCGACGTAAGCGGGTCTTCGACAATTTCGTGGCACGCCGTGGATCGCTGGTGACCAGCAGGAGGTCCGAGCGAAGTGCCGTTGTCGTGTACACCCAAACGCAGACGCGACACATCGTAGGAGCCGCAACGTCTACCCACCCGTCGAACCCGGTGAACGTTCTCGACACAGTCTCACGCACTCGCCGTCCGGAACCTTCTGTCGCGCCACCGCACCGCGCGCACGCGGAGTCACCTGAAACTCCGGTTGGTGGCCACGAAACCGCAAATCCTGTCGCGGCCTCGTAGGCGGTCGTCACAACGTCGAGCGCTGCTCTGCCCCTTGATAGTTCGGCCATATCTGTACTCTAACGGCGCGCCCGGACACTACGGACAGGCCAACTTTCACCGGCACAGTCCAACTCACCAAGGACTCGGGCCGGGCGCTGGTGCGTGCCGGCCGACGTTGGCAGGAAAGTCGTCGGCGAGCAGAGCAGCCAGCTCAACGAACGCGCGTTGTGCAGGCTTGCCCAGTAACTCGAGATCGATGGTGTCGCCTTCGGCAAGGTGGTCGTCGTACGGGACGACCTGGACGGCGCGAGTGCGTTCTGCGAAGTAGGACTTGAGTTGCTCGACATCGAGGGCGGTCGAGCCCTTCCGTGATTCGTTGATGACGACGACGGTGCGTTTGACCAGGTCGTCGAAGCCGTGTCGCGACAGCCATTCGAGGGTCGCCCCAGCGCTGCGTGCTCCGTCCTTGGCTGCGGAGGAGACCAGGACCAGTGCGTCGGCTTCTTTGAGGACGCCTGCCATGGCCGAGTTCATGAGACCGGTGCCGCAATCGGTCAAGATGATGTTGTAGAACTGTTCGAGGATGCGCAGTGCGGCGGTGTAGTCGTGCTCGTTGAATGCTTCGGAAACGGACGGATCACGCTCGCTTGCAAGAACTTCGAGCCTGCTTCGCGCTTGCGAGGTGTAGCTCCGTACGTCGGAGTAGCTGTGTACTTCTTTGTCCGCGAGCAAGTCTCGCACTGTGCGGTCACTGTCTCGGTGAATGCGGTACGCGAGCGTCCCGAAATCTGGGTTGGCGTCATAGGCAATGACGCGGTCGCCCCGCAGTGCTGCGAAGGTCGATCCAAGCCCTGTTGTCGTGGTTGTTTTTCCGACCCCGCCCTTCATGGAGAGGACTGCGATCTTGTAGTTCCCTCGAACCGGTTGCCGTACGCGGCGCAGGAGCTGCTCGTACTCGAGTTCAGCCGGCGACTGGCCGGGATTGGCTGAACCGAAGGAGAGTCGGTAGAGCCATCGTCGCCAACCTTTGCTAGGTGGCAGTTGCGCACGGCGGATCAGCTCCAGTTCGTCGATCGACCGCGGAGGGGCAACAGCTGCTGTCGGCCTTGCTGTCGGAATTGCTGTGGGCACTGGTTCTACCAACTGAACGGGCTGCGAGGTGAAGGGGCGATGAGCTGTCACTGCCGGAGAGTCGGGGGCGCTTGTTGGCTCCGGGTGAGATGTCGGTGCTGAACTGCCGGCCGACTTGTTGGTGTGCCATTGCTCAACAGCGGGTGCGGAGCCGCCCTGCCCTGGCCAGGCCGAGGGCCGGTCCGGTATTGGTACCTGACCATCGTTGACGCGCGGCGGCCGTGGGGCCGGCTCCGAGGTGGGTCGATGAGCACCAGAATTGGGCTGGCTCGCCGAGGGGGAGCTGCTGGGTGCGGCGCTGGGCCGGTCTCTCGGCACGATTTCGGATGCGACTTTGGACCGGGCTTGGGGTACGTTTTTTGACACGTTTTCATCAGCGTTGTCGGCTGCGATTCTGGGTGCGTCGATTGGCACGAATTCGCTGGCTACAGGCTGTTCACGGGCGGGTTCTGGCTGACCTGCACCTGAGTCCTGGAGGAGGTCACTGTCCTGCCCATCGTGGCGATCTTCCGACCCCCCTTCTGGCTCGGAATCGTTCGACTGATCGGTCGCATTGTTCGCCGCCGACGGATCAACTACCCACCGGGGCAACGCGCTGCCTGGGTCGGACTCTGTGGGACTCATCGGTCGCCACCTCTTCCTCTTGCTCATTCAACGGACGATATCCGGGCGAACATAACACCGGCACCGGACACCTCGAACAACCCGAAAACTGCTGCCGAGCGACCACACGGACGCCCATTGTGTAACCGGTAATTCCGCCTGTTCGGGGTAGCAGCTTCTGCTTCGTCCAGTCTGAAGTGTCCGTGTCCCGACTATCGTTGTGGCGGTGCGTAGCAACGATTTCGACGGCCTCGATCTCACTCGCCTGCGGTCCCTTCGATCCTCGCGACATGACATTTCGACGATCGTCGATCGCGTGGCCGAACACCTCGACGAATTCGATGGGTACGTCGCATTCAGCGGTGGAAAGGATTCCGTCGTTGCTGTTGATCTCGCCCGTCAGGCGGACCCAGATGTCCCGGTAGCTTTTTTCGATTCCGGTCTCGAATACCCCGAGACCTACGCCTACGTCGAGCAGATTGCGACGAAGCTGGGACTGGACCTGCACATCATTCGCGCTGAACCAACGCTGTTGACTGTGATGGCCCGGACCGGGGAATGGGACCACGGCGGTAGCCCGTCGGCTCATGTACCCGCGCGAGGCTTCGAGACCTTGATTGCGCAGCCTGCCCGGGCTGCGCACACCAAATTCGGTGACGGGGAGGTCTGGGGCGTGCGGGCAGACGAATCCAGGAAAGGAACCGGCAGGTGGTCGATGTACTACTCCGCTCTCGCACGTGAGATCAACGAGCGCTGCCAAGGCGCGAGCTGCTGCAGCAACAAAGCGGAGCAGCGTCGACACCACGGGGGGACGGTTCGCCGCAACGATGGAACTGTGGCCTATGGTCCGGTGTGGGACTGGTCCGCGGACGATGTGCTGGCCTATTCCCATCAGCACGAGCTTCCGAGCAACCCTGTCTACGCCAAACTGGCCGCGCTGGGCGCACCTGCAGCGAATCTGCGGGTTTCACACATTCTCGACGGAAATTTTCTCGAATCGGGCAGGGTCACTCGTCTGCGTCGAGGTTGGCCGAGCCTGTTCGAGGAGATCGCCGCAGTGCTCCCTCGAATACGCGAGTTCGTGTAGATCGCCATATCGACTGTGCGCGTGTAGCATTCCTGGTACTGAGATTGCACAGGGTGAGTCGGAGGCACACCACACGGTGGCCTCCGACTACTTTTTCGTGTCGAACCAGGAGATCTCACATCCGGCGACCGCCGCTATCCCTGGCTCATGAAAAATGAGCTTTCAGGGTTGAGCTCCAACAACAGTCGATATCCCGGTCCTGTCCGCTCGGTCTCATCTGTCAGGTTCAGCATCCGACCCACGAGATCGTCTCTGCCGATCTCGCGAGCGAATTCCCTCGCGGTGACGAGACGTTCAGCATGGCGCGCTTCATCGACTGTGGTGAGAGATTTCCGGATCGAGAACCCGCCGTTGTAGGCGGCCTGCTCGGCTGCTCTTGACGGCAGAGGATGGGTCATTTCCTCGAAGGCGTCGTCGGTGAGCGGCGATCTGTTTCCCTCCATATGGTGAAGATTTTCGGCCACCTGTCGAATTGTGGGTGTCGCGCCTCCAGATCCGGAGTGCAGGAGGTATGCCCAGGGGGTCGAGTGCACGAGATAGCGGGGGATGTAGCGCTTGTTTTTGCGGCGTCTCCTGGGGATGAGAGCCGCCGGGAAGTCCGATACCGATGGATCGCCGTGGATCGCTTTGACTTTCTGCGCCGCGGCTATTGCACACCCCCAGTCCAACGAGCCCCACAACGGGTACGGAACGTGCCCACCGTGCACCGCTCTGAGGTTTTGTGCGATCGCATCGTGATAGTGGCCTCCCACGAGAAACCTGTCCTCGGGCCACCCGTTGAAAAAGACGTACAGCGGAATTGCATCTTCGGTCAGGCTCTTGAAGATCAGGTTGTCGTATTGCTTGACTCCCTTCACTGTGTGTCCGAGCTGCTCGTACATGTCGGCATCGTGACTTGCGCGTTTCGCTTGAATTCGGAGCTTGATCCACCGCTCCTCGGCCGAAGAACCGATCCACCACTCCCAATCTGCGCCGTTTCCCGCTTCGACAGCCTTGTCGAACTTCGTCACTCGCAACGACGGAATGTGAGTCTGCAACCGAATCAAATTGAGATCGGTGAGCGTCTCTTCTCCAGGTCCGATGCCGCCTGCAATTCCCGTCTCCATCAGGTCCCACGTGTCGGAAGCAGCGAAATTCATTGCATGGACCATATGGTTGGTCCGAGGGTGTCTACTCATTCCGTAGTCGATTTCAAGCGGTCCTGCGGTCGCGTCGCGATCGCAGTTCGTCGATCCCGGCGACCTTGCCGCTTCCCGCAGCGACTGCAGGGAGCGCACGGATATCGGCAGCCACGTCCGCGACTGTATGCCCGAGCGCGATGCCGAACACGCCCTGCCCACCGCGTAACAAGTCCACAATCTCGTCGTCAGATGTGCACTCGTACACCGAAATACCGTCGCAGAGCAGGGTCACAGATGCCAGACCCTGGGCGTCACGCGCACGCAGGCACTCGATCGCAATGCGTACATTTTGCAAAGACACTCCGGCCTCGAGCAGGCGACGAATCACTTTGACCACCACGATATCGGAGAAGGCATACATCCTTTGCGATCCCGAACCGGATGCAGCGCGGATCGACGGTGACACAAGCCCTGTACGGGCCCAGTAGTCGAGCTGGCGGTACGTTACCCCAGTCACTTGCTGGACCTGGGGCGATTTGTACCCCGGACACCCGTTCACGGCGTCGTCGGCGATGCCGTTCGAGGTCTTGAAAAGCCCCGGCACGATGTCCTCGAACGAACCCTGTTCGCTGCAGCTCACAACTCGCACCCACCCTTTAATCGATCGTTCGATGCACGATACCGCTCGACATCACTCTCCTTTCTCTCCCGGCCAGCGGGCCAGCTCTGCACGTTTGGCCCGCACCGTTACTCGGTGGACAAACCGAGCAGCCATCCGATGAACGGCGTAAGACGAGGAACACCGAACCTGAAGAGCAGAAACACCGCGAGGAAGACGGCTATCGTGACCCGCCTGGATCGGAACTCCGTGAAGGAACGGATCGCTATAACGGCAGTGACTGCCACTACCAGGGAGCAGAAGTTCAGCACGTCGTCGCCGCTCGTCCGAGCAAACCTGCCGATGCAATCGGGCTGAGTGGGGTCATTTCATGGGGCGTGATGCTGTTCATCGCCGCACCGTAACGATTGTGGCACCGATGGCGGAGGTCTTGAACGGAACGTAGAATTCCCCGAATAGGGGAATTCTACGAAGCTTGATCCCACGGGCGTGTCGGACAGTGTTCGGCCACCACCGTCGCCCTGCCGACGTTCAGCATTCGCGATCTCCCGCGCTTCCGGTGGCCGTGAACCCGGATCTAGCGCATACCTGCGCCCTGACAATCACTGCCATACAACCTGTTTCGCAGATGTCATATGCCTGCCCGTTACCTTTTGAGCAGTCCTGAGAACCGAGCGTTACGGGTGCAGGTCGGCCGCGGAATCAGCCTGCGAGAATCACGTTCATCGCATTCAGGAGCGCGCCGACAGCCGGGATTCGGGTCGAGCTCGCCGCACGCAACGAACGCGTCACGGCCGGCTCGGTCGGCAGATACCGCACCCCGGCCGTTCGGACTCGCGCGGTGTCCGGAACCAGCGCGACGGCCAGACCTGCTTCGACGAGGGCCAGTTGGGTCGAATAGTCGGACACCTCGTAGCGGATCGTCGGTTCGACTCCAGCTTCGCGCAATGCGTGCACGAGCGCGGAGTGCGCATCCGACCCTGATGGGCATACCGTCCAGATCGATTCCGTTTCGCCGGAGAGGGTTGCCATCTCACGGCTATCCTCGATCGGTACCGCGAGGTGTACATCCTCGGTGTGGAGGGTGTGGACGTCGATACCTGCGGGGACCGTCGCCGGCCGATGGTCCCAGGACTCGAAGACGACGAGATCGAGGGTGCGGTGCTGGAGGCGGTCGAGCAAATCGATTCCTTCTCCGTCGACGACCTCGGGGCGCAGCAGTGGATACGTGCGAGCGAGGTCTGCCAGAGCTGGGACCACCAGCCGACGTAATGCACTTGCGACCGCGCCTACTCTCAGCGCTCCGGCAACGTCGGTATCGATCGAGGCAAGGTCGTCTTCTGCGGCTTCGGCGAGAGCGGACATGGCGGCCGCACGTGTCGCCAGTGCGCGACCGGCGGGGGTCAGCCGTATCGACCTTCCCTCTCTCTCGACCAGGGTGGTGCCGGCTTCCTTCTCCAACTTGCGGATGTGTTGCGACACTCCAGGTCCGGTGAGGTGTAAAGATTCTGCAGCTCGAGTGACAGAACCTTGTTCGGCTACTGCGGCGAAAACTTTCATCCGATCCCACGACAACATATAAGTGATACTACTGTTTTAGCGGTAGAACTGGCTAGTAGACTTATCGGTTTGTAACTGGTTGCCTTGACCAGGTGACCAGAACCGCGATACCGAGAGCTGACGCCGCCGATCGGGGGGTGGGCGGGAATGCGGCGCTGGTCATCGCCGGTGCCGCGTCGCTGTCGCTGTCCGCCACCTTCGTCAAACTCGCCGATGTCACCTCGGGGACGGCGGCATTTCTACGATGTCTTATCGCGCTGGCGGCTCTCGTTCCGATGGCGCTGTGGGAACTTCACCGACGCGGCGCAATGCCGACGAGGTTGTATCCCATGGCCATTGGTGCCGGAGTCTTCCTCGGAGCGGACTACGTGATGTGGACCGCGAGCATCCTCGACGTCGGTGCCTCGATCGCCACCGTCCTTATCAATGTCCAGGTCGTCGTGCTGCCGCTGATCGCGCTCGTCGTCGATCGAACCGCAATCCCCCGACGATTCCTCATGGCGGTGCCTTGCATGCTGCTCGGCGTTGCACTCGCCGGCGGACTCATCGGCGGAACAGGAGCCGACAACGCGCTCCGCGGGTCCATCCTGGGAATCTCCGCCGGTGCCGCGTACGCGGCCTACCTGTTCCTGAACCGCCGCTCCACCCAGCGAAGCCCCAGCCATCTGGTCACCCCGATCTGTGTGGCCACCGCATCGGCAACGGTCACTGCCGGCATTGTCTCGGCAGGCCTCGGAGACCTCGATCTCGACATCTCCGCGGCCGCGTGGGGATGGATGATCGCGCTCGCTTTGCTCGGACAGGTTGCCGCCTGGCTGTTCATCAGTTCGGGATCCCGATCGCTGGCGGCTAATACCGTCGCGGCCTTACTCCTGCTGCAGCCTGTGCTGGCTATCGCGTTCGGATTCGTTGTCCTCAGCGAGCGACCCACCTGGATTCAACTGGCCGGAGCCGCCGTCGTCGTCGGAGCCGTCTGGACCGCAACCCGACACCCCCACCACCCTGACTCCACTTCAAGCCACGGAAGAGGCCTTCATGACCCCATCTCCGACGAGCATCGATCGAGTCGTCCTACCCACCGATAGCACCATCCCCGTCGCCCGCAGCGCCGAATACGACACCTACTTCAGGATCTCCCGCAGCGCCGACCCGCACGCGTGGGCGGTCAGCGCACTGACCGTCGTCACCGCCATCACCACAGATCTGCCGCAGTCCACTCTGGACAACGACTCACGACTCCGCCTACTCGACGCCCTGGCCGTAGTCGTCGGCGACGCCTCCGCCGCAGCAGCTGTGGCCGCACAGGGACGAGATCCTTCCCCGCTGGCAGCGCCGGCAGACCACAGCACGGACGATCGCACCCCGCAGGCTCCCAACGACGCTGCACGACAAGCGATCACACGCTGGAAGAAGGGCCACCACCTGTTCCACCTGTTCGTCATATCCATGAACAGCCGGCTCGCGGCAGTGCTGGAGTGCCTTGCAAACAAGCAGTGGCCCGCTCTCGCCCACCAACTCACCGAACTAGGGACTCTCTACGCCGGGGCGACCGAGAGCATGCGGTACGCGTCCGATTTCTCACCGGAGATCTACCGTGACTTCGTCCGGCCATCCATGGAACCGCCCTGGCTCGAACCCGGGTTCTCCGCCGTGTTCAACCGGGATCACGACGTGATGCTCACCCGCGCCAAGATCGTCCGTACAACACTCAAGACGGCTGAACTTCCCGGCGTCGCAGCAGATTCCGCACGACGGCTCTGGAAGAGCCAGGCCGAGAACCGGCGCGCCCACCAACTCATCTGCCAACGATTCGTCCCCGGCGGCGATTCACTGCTGCAAGAGCACTTCGACAGCACCGGTCAGAGCAACTGAAACAGAAAGGCTTCGCCCTCTCATGATCACCGTCATCGAAACCTGGCACCTGACCGCCGAAGCGGCCGAGAACGCCCTCTCGGTCCTGCAAGAAATGGACGAACTCCTCGACGACAACGCACACCACCACCCGGGGTGGGCGGGCCACGCGCGCTTCTTCCAGCACGCATCGGACCCCCAACGCGTAACGATGACCTACCCCTGGGAAAGCGCCGAGCACGCCACGCACCTCATCGAATCGGAGACGCCACTACTCGAAGATTTCTACCGCCGGTACTGCGAACGCCCCCGCGAGGTCGTCTTCGCCCACGAGCTGCCGGTCGACGTCGAATGACCCCCGACCCAACAAAGCCGACTGGCGACTGGACTCCCGAGCAGCTCAAAGCCTTCGGCACCGACACCCTCGATCGAATATGTCGACACTTCGCCGCGCTCGACGACGTGCCCGTCACGACGCCGGCCGATGCGGCCGATGTCGCCGACGCGATCGACAGCGAGCTGCCATCCGAGGCAACAGATTTCGCCGACATACTCGACGACACCTGGAACAACGTCGTTCCGCATTTGACGCACTGGAACCATCCACGATTCCACGCCTACTTCAGCAACAGTTCCTCCGGACCGGCCATCCTCGCCGAGATGACCGCTGCGGCATTGAACGTCAACGTCATGTTGTGGAAGAGCGCGCCCTCGGCTGCCGCCGTCGAAGACACCGTCACCAGATGGCTCGCCGAACTGCTCGACTACCCCGCCGCAGACGCACTGCTCGTCGACGGTGCATCACTGGGCACGTTCTACGCGTTGGCCGCCGCCCGCCACCGGGCACAGCCCGAGGTTCGACATCACGGAACATCCGGCCAGAAACCCGGCCGGATCTACACCTCCGACCAGGCCCACTCGTCGGTCGACAAAGCTGCGATCGCTCTCGGCATCGGGCTCGACAATGTCGTACGCCTACCCACCGACGCTAGCGGCCAACTCGATCCTGCTGCTCTGTCGACTCGCATTGGATCGGACGTCGCGGACGGTTACACACCGATCGCTGTTGTCGCCACCGTCGGTACGACCACTTCAGGTGCTCTCGACCCGGTCGAGGCGATTGCGGCCGTGTGCCGCGACCACCGAGTGTGGCTGCACGTCGACGCCGCGTACGGAGGCTTCTGGCGCATAGCCCCGGCCATCGCGCAGGTCCTTCCGTCACTCGCGGCCGCCGATTCTCTCGTCGCCAACCCACACAAAGTGCTCTTCACCCCTATGGAGTGCGGGGCACTGTTCTGCCGTCACCCCGGAGCACTCGAAGCCGCCTTCACACTGGTTCCCGAATACCTGCGTACCGACACCACCGGCGGTATCGACTACATGAATTACACCCTCAACCTTGGGCGACAATTCCGAGCTCTGAAACTGTGGTGGACCCTGCGCGCCTTCGGAATACGAGGCATCCGAACTCGACTCGAACACAGTCTCACCCTGGCGACGAGGCTGCGAGACGCCCTTGCCGCAGACCCGCGGTGGCATCTCGCGAACGATTCGCCGCTCCCCTTGCTCTGCCTCCGGATCTCCTCTGCCGACGGACAGGCGACGCGGAAGATCCTCGAGACCGTCAACAGCACCCACCGGACGCTGCTCTCCCACTCCGAGCTCAACGGCCACTACGTCATCCGAGTGTCCATCGGCAACATCCACACCACTGCCGACCACATCGACCAACTGGTTGCCGAGCTCACCGAGGCAGCCGACGCCGTCGTCGGCACACCCCGTCCACTCGCTTCAGTGACCGTCACCCAACAGGAGGTATCCGCGTCGTGACCACCACCATTTCCACCGAGGCCATGCTGCACGAGAAGGCGGCAGCAATATCCGCCATCGGGCGGTGGTCCGCGGCCAACGAGAACTTGCCGTGGGCCCCGGCCCCCGACTCCCATGCCGTGCACTGGAGTTATGCCGAGCTTCGACCGCTCGCGATCGCGGCAGCCGACATGGTCAAGGGCGACCGAGCAGCTCTACGGGTACTGACCCTCGCCAATCCGGGCCATGCCCGCGAGGCCGCCGTCGGATATCTCTATTCGGGGCTGCAGATCATCAACCGCGGTGAAGGTATGACCCCGCATCGGCACGCGCCGACGGCCCTGCGCTACATGCACGAGGGTGACGGGGCATGGACGGCCGTCGGTGGAACCAAGATGTATCTCGAGCCTCGCGACGTGGTGATCACCCCCGCCGGCGAATGGCATGAGCACGGCAACGACAGCCCCACCGACTCCCCCGCCATCTGGCAGGACTGCACCAACGACCCCCTCGTCGCCGCCCTCGCCGCGACACAGTTCGAGCTCCACACCGACAACACCCACCTCGAGCCCCACATTTTCGCGCAGGACAGACACCACCGAAACCTGAGCGAGCCGCTGCTCTACAAGTGGGACAACGTACTTCGCGCCCTCGGTGAGCAACAGCGGACCCACGAGGCCGACCCGCACCACGCATACCGACACACCCTGCACGCAGAAGGAACCCACGACCCTGTCACACCGGTCATCGATGCTGCATTCACACTCCTACCTGCAGGGATCCGAACACAACCGATGCGGCGCACCGCTTCCGCCGTCTTGATCGGGGCACAAGGGTTGTCCACCATCCACGTCGACGGAAAGCCGTTCCGGTGCAGCGAAGGAGACAGCATCGCCGTTCCATCGTGGTCGACTGTCAGCTACGTCAACGACACCGACATTCCAGCCGTGCTGTTCGAGTTCAACGACGCGCCCGCGATGACCGCCCTCGGTCTCTACCGCGAAGAGAAAGACGCACAACGGTGACACCAACGTCGACCATCACGATCCTGCTGTCCGAAGCCCACATCCTGACGCTCAATGACGGCTCCACTCGACCATGCGGCTTCTGGGCCGAAGAGTTCATCACAGCCCATCGAATCTTCACGGCCGCAAACATACGGACGATCATCGCGACACCCGGCGGCGGCGCTGCGCACGTCGAACCCGACAGCATGCACGCCCCTCACAGCCCAGACCCTGACGGGTACAGAACGTACCTATCCGGTCTGAGCGAGAATTTGCGCGCGCCGGCCGCGCTCGAAACGGTTGACCCCTCTACCGTCGACGGGATCTTTGTGCCCGGCGGCTACGGGCCAGTGGTGGACCTGCACAAGAACTCTCACGTTGGAGAGTTTCTCCGCGCGCTCCGACGGGAGGGGACCCCGATCGCGACGGTCTGCCATGGAACTGCGGCGTTGCTTGCCGACACCGCATCCGGAGCAACGTGGCCGTATGCAGCCCTGACGATGACGAGTTTCTCGGACCAAGAGGAAGCCGATGTAGGACTGCTCGGCACGCTCCCCTTCACCGTCGAGCAGGAAATCCGGCGCCGGGGCGGCACGTACACCGCAGGACACCCGTGGCAGCAGCACATCGAAATCACCGACACCCTCATCACCGGACAGAACCCCGCCTCCACCGAGGCGGTCGCAGAACAGCTGACCCAACGGATCGCAAACTACTCCAGTTCGACTACCCGTTCAGGAACTCGCTAGTTCACCGGCCGGTTGACCTCTCGGCTTTGTCCCTGGATGGAACTGCTCGGAACGCTGTAACGTGCGTGGGATTTAGAATTTTATAGGCCTATTCTGTCTGTCAGCACCTGATTGACGTCTTGGCCGAAGTCGCCACGACCAGCATTCTTAACCACTGACCGACCGAAACGAAAACACGACCATGACAACTGACATTACAGATACAGAAAACCCGCCACCCTAGGTCGAGTGACGGGTCTTTCCATCGATTAAAGCGCCGAAATAATGCAAATCAACATTAATATCGAAGGGATCAATGTAGACGCTGCTACAACCAATCCCGTTGTTGCCTTAATTACTTCTGTCACGGCAACAATGATCGCCGCTAAGGTGTATAATTTATCTATCACGATTCAAATAGGTCCTCCATTCAATAGATTTACCGATGCTTTTCCGGCATCCACCAATTATAGCAGGTAATTCACCTTTTCGCTTGAGCAACCCATTCCTCCAAACGATGATAACGAACTCTGCGAAGAGTAGAAGGCAGATACTTTAAGTAGTCCTATTGTCGCATCAATTCTGCCGCGCCGCTGCCCGGCAGACCTTACGGAATTGACCGCTTCGATACCTGCGATAGCACTTCCCGGATCACCGGCCAAAACGATTCAAGACCTCGCCTCAATCACCCCGGAGGCGTCGTGCATGCTGGGACCACTCTACAGCTGGCTGACTGCATTCGGCGACCTAGCATTGCTCGACCTCGTAGGCTGCACGAATGGACAGAGCAAGCATTCCGTCGCCTGGCGATATGGACCATCTGAGCAGCGCAGAACGCAAAGCGAAGCGCAAAGATGACCGTGGACGGCGAGTCGGCACCAACGTGCGCGATTACGAGCGCATGTGCGGATCTGGACCCGATCGATTGGCCGAGACTCTGATTGCGCGCCACAACGTCAGGATGAAGAACACGGAGAAGCTGCCGGATGGATTCCGATTCGAAGCAATCCTTTTTCTGGCACCGATAGCAATACTGGATATCGCGCATCGCAAGCTGAACCTTACTTTGGATCGCGCACCGTCAGCCTATTATGGCAAATGGCCTCACGACCTCGGCTGGGGAGTGGACAGCTGCGTCGCGGCCACCCGACTGCTTCTCGCAGGACAAGTGGTGGCCGCTGCCACGATCGCCCGACAACAACTCGAACGATGGACTGCGGTCATGGCACCTGTCGTCGGAGTCGAGCAACATCCGTCTGAAAAAGTGGAGGACTTCATTGCGCGTGCGTGGACCGCATACGCCGAGCGCATGCCAAATCCTGGCGCACCGCCGGAATCATCCAACATCGAGGGCGACGCAGACCCGACTACTGCGCAAGATATCGAGGGCGACGACAGCTCCGCAAGCACAGAGGAGCCAACCGCGCCTCATAAGCACGTCGTCCTGGCGAACGGACGTGAAGTATGCCCAGCCGTCGTCTACGGCGTTCTCAGCGAAATAATGCATGCGCGACTCTTCGAGGAAGCCATGTGGTGGGAGTCGGCCGCGCTCCTGAGCAGATTCGATGTACCAAGTGTCGTATACGGCGCGGTGGACTGCATAGCGGATGCGTTGAGCTTGAGCCTTACCCAGATTCAATACATGACGGCTGCTGGCCTGTATCGGCAGGGCGATCCCGAGGACGCCGTGACGTTGATAGCAAGTATCAACCTTGCCGTACGGCCTTCGGCTGACGTCGCGGGTGAAGAACCACCAGACGATGCCCTCCCGTATTCGTCATCGTTCGTACTGCCGAGATTGCCTACCGTCATGCCATTGTCGCCCGATGAAGGCCTCTTGCCGGTGTTTGTTCGCTACCTAGACGATCAACGATCCACGTACGAGTCGCTGGCCTGGAATCATCGGCCCGCAGGTCGCTTGTATCGGGACGACGAGCTTGCGACGTTAGCCTTCGGCGCTCATCGCCAGGCGAGTGCATCGTTTGCGCTACGAGCCCTCGCCGCCGAGCGAGACGAACTAGGCGACGATTTCAACATTGACTCGGTGGCCTCGCGCGGGACGAACTACATCGTGGTTGCCGAGTTGGCGGCTCTTGCTGCTCTGTGGACACGCAACGGTCCTCTGATACCAGCAGCATCGACTCCCCTGGCTCTGGTGTCGTCGACGTTGCGGTCCGCATACTGGTTGTGGTTGGAAGACGACGACCGGGCGATGGCTTCGCTTCGATGCACGCTAGAGCAAATCGCTCGATCCAGGGTCCACCGGACGAAACCGGCGAAAGCGGAGCGCCTTGAAGAATCCGTGCACAACAAGCCTCAGCGGTGGATAGAGGCCGCCGGGTGGGGTCGACTGTCGGCTTGGAATCGAGTGTTGGGCGCGTACGCGCACGCCCACAAAAAGCCTAATTGGGAAGGCGCTAGAGAGCTCCTGAAGGACTTGCAGCTCGACGCGGACGAGCCGTACGCCTTGCAGCGAGCGCGTGGTGACGCACTGAATGTGGTGACGACTCTGGTGGCGCACGAGTCAATCAGCATTCTGGCTCTCTTCTCACAGAAGGTGGCGGCTACCGCAGCTGAACTGCTGGAAAACCACTCAGGCTTGGACATGACACGGGAATGGATGGATGCGTTGATGAGTAACGCACTTGCCCATCGGAAAACACCGATTACAGAACAAGACTGATCGGCCAGCCCGAACACCCCGCTCCGGTAGCTACTCGACGGGCTGGGCGGCGTCGGCGGGGCACCATTGGTGATCGAGCTGAAGGTACCCCTTGCCGTTGCCGATCGGAATTTTGAAACTTAGGCAGCAAATCCACTGTCCCCGTCCAGTTTTCGCCCATGCGTGAAGAAGCCCAGGGGCCTTGACGTCCATCGCGAGACCTTCCGATCTCTCGCCTGTCCGTCGCTGTTGCTGAAGCGGGTCGAATAGAGCTAAGTGGCTCGAAGGTCACGGGCCAGTTCTCTCACAGTTCGCTGGTCAAATGCACGACCGCTCGCCTGTGCGGCCGGTGGGCGACAGACATGTCCGCGCCGGCGGGCCTGCAGCGCAGTAATCTGCTCGCCGAAACGTGGGTGCGCTGTGTGATGCCGCGTCCGTGAACGGTGGTTTCGATGGTAATCGACCAGATACGGCCCCTCCCTGCTCGATACCGCCGTGGCCGACGGCCTGAGAGAACCTCATCGACGTCGTTCAAGGTCACGGCGAACAGTATGCCGCGGTCGGAAAGGTGTTGTCGTATAACACGACATCTGCGGAGCTACCGGCTCCGACCTCACCCACTCTGCGTACGGTGACCAATGCTGCGCGCGCTTTCGCACCCAGAGGCAATGGGGCAGCTCTGATTTCGTACTTCTCGTAGTGGCCGGTTTCGTGGAGCAACCGAATTGTCTCTGGCGTTCGAGCAGTGGCCGCAGGTTGTTGTACGGCTGTCGCCAGAAGTCGTGCGCACGGCAGGTCTTCGGGGTGTATGACGGGCCGCGCTTTAGTGGCGATGCTTCTCCACGCCAGTCCGGGCGGCGGTGCGGTGTGCCAAACCAGCAACATCAGCGTGGCGGGATCGACGATCGCAAGGTGTTCTTGGGGACGTAAGAGCGAGTGAACGATGAGGTCCGACAAGTGAGTAGCGGCGCTCTGGGGTGGCAGCGGGGAGGGTCCGAGGTCGTGCGAGAGGCCGTGGAACACACGGTCTCCTGTCGCGCGGTCGAGGCGAATGCGACCGGTCACGTTCACTCGGCGCTGCGCATGGTCTGCAGTGGCCTTCACTGTGGTCAGTTGCACTGCTGTGTCGGCGTGTGCGGCCACGAGGTGTCCCAGAGCTGGGGCGGCGTCGACGCCGAGATCATGTGGCTCGATGGCGTCGGCAACAGTACGCTGTCGGCCGTGGTGGGGCGCTGCCATCGTGATTGCGGTTCCTCGCGTGAGATTCCATTCGAAGGCGTGAGCGGACGGCGGAGCTGCAGATGCCTCCTCGACAGGTGAAATGAGCAGCCACACAGCTCGTGTACGACCGCGGTGATCGAGGATCGGCTCGGCGGTCACCCTCTTGCGGCCGGCCGTGACGTCGTGACGTCGTCCCGTATCGGATGCCGAGCGGACCGCATCGAGTGCCGCGGTGCGGTGGGAACCGCGGAGAAACTTCTGTAGTGGAGTTGCCCGGCGTGAGGTGTCGCCCACTCCCACCACGGTGTGTTCGTGCGGTCCGAGGGTGTCGATCAACAGCCACTGATGGCGCGTGTCGCGGCTGGCGTGGTGAGTGGATTGGGTCGTCATCGCTCGTCCGACCCGATGGCTTCGGGAGGGCCCGCTGTAGCGGTGATGGGGTCTGTGACATCGGGGCGGCGGCTTCGGTCGCGATCGAGCTCGCTCACGTCGAGGGTTGATCGTGTGCCGTCCGTCGAGAATGTGGTGCGCCGGCGGGTGGGCATCGCGGCGATGATCGCGGATCCGATCATGATCGTGGAGAAGCTCCACAGTCCCATGGTCGCGATGATCCCGACGTGTAGCACGATGTCGAGTGTCAGGCCCACTTTGCGCCATCGTCTCGTGCCTAGAAACAGGATTCCGATCAGCAGTTCGATGACCAGTGCTCCCCAGGTCATCGAGATCACCAATGCCGGTATGTTCGAGGTCCAGATCAGCATCGGTTCGAGTGGGTAGCTTGCTCCGAATGCGTTGTCGCGCAGGAAATAGTACTCGGCGGTCCCGTTGACCCAGTCCGAGACACCGAACTTGCTGATCGCACTGTCGAAGTAGATGAAGGCCAGCTGCAGTCGCAGCGCGAGCAGGCATGCGTACGAGAGGGGTTGAATCCACCGGTTGGGTTCGGTGGTGGGGTGTTGCCAATGCCAGCCTCTGTCGTCGAGGAGGGCAAGGGGGACGATCAGGATGCAGACGATGCGCACGACCGATTCGCCACCGTCGGGCAGTGCGATGCTGCCGGCGATCGAGTAGGCGACCCAGGCATGTGGGAGTGCGGTCACTCGGGGACGCCACCCTGTGGCCACCAGCAGCAGGATTGCGGCCATGCCCCAGTGTCGCCACTCCAGTGGGATGGCGTCGTGTCCGAGGCAGTACAGAGATGCGCTCTGCACTCCGGCGCAATGCGGAGCATCGTTCTGTCCGATCACCGGCACCATCAACGCAGCTGGGGTGGTGAAGAGCAGGATCGACAGCTGAGCTAGCGCCAGGACGGTGCGGCCGGTCCCGAACCACCTGTTGCGAGGATCGTGCTCGGAGACTTTTCGGTAGACGTACTCCACTGTGTCGTTGATGGTGCCTGCGGTCTCGAGCCGAGCGGTGGTCATCATGAGCACTGCACATTCAGGTGCGCGGTTGCGGTGACTTTCCGATATTCGTCCGTGAGACGTCGGAAGCTCCAGGGTGTGGTGTGCTCTTCGGTCAGGACGACGTCTCCACAGACGGTCGGTATCGGTGAGTTGCTCGTCACCTCGTCCGGAACAGACTCGGCAGCGGTGACAATGCATGTGGCCGTTGGGTCGTCGCAGGGCAACCAGGTTCGGACGGCGGCGTTGAGGAACCCGAGTTCGGGGCCTTGCGCCCGTTGGGTGCGCGATAGCCCGTAGAGGTTGGTCACCGCTCCCTGTGGGGTCTTCATCAGGCTGTAGACAGCATCGGCACTGTCGACGGTGTAGGCACCGACCTGGGTTCCTTCCGGATCGCGGGTGAAGAATGCCCAGTCCTGTGGATCCAATGCGTTGAACGCCGTCCGGACGGGGTGATCGCCGTCGCGTGTGAACAAGACGTTGCTGGGCAGTGTGAAGACTATGGCGAAGGCGAAACCGCCGACTACTACTGCCGCGGCGACCACGAAGAGCAGAACAATCAGCACCTTCGGTGGCCGACGTTGCGCCCCAATAGAAGTCGAGTACTCGCCGCGACCGGCCTCGATTGTGCTCGCTGTTGCCTCGTCGATCTGGTGCAGCTCGGGTCGAACGTCTGTCATGGCGGGCTCTCATGCTCGGACGTGGCTGATCGGATGGGTCGACCACCCCTGGGTGCGGTGCACGGATCGAAGCGGGATCGAGGCAACGCACCCAGGGGCGAAAGCGTTGACGGGTCTCAGAGCGCTGAGGTCACCAACGCAGCAGTCTCGGTTCGCTCGAAGTCGCCCTTTCGATTCAGGTCGAAGCCGTAGGAGATCGCATCGGGGACGACGTAGAGCACGACCCCTACTTCGGTCGCAGCTGCGACGTTGGCGTACCCGACTGCGTTGAGGACGCCGGCCACATTGATCTCTACAGCGATGTTGGAGTCGTGGTAGAAAAATCCGTCGGTATGGACATCTCCGCCGGACTCACTCGCGCCACTTTGCGCGGCCAACGTCTTCAGATCAGCCGAGATGGTGTCGATACCCTTCTGAGCCTGGTAGGGATCGTTCGCCTGAACGGCGTGGGTCACCGAGGAGTGGAAGTTCGGATCGACAGAGACCAGGGCATCGGTGAGTTGGCCGATCTGTTCGTCAGTGGCGGTAGGTGCTCCTTCGACCTTGAATTTGGCGGCGACGTCCGGATGGTCCTGCGCCGCACGGCCGCTGGCGAGCGCGAGTAGCCCCACCACGTCCTGGTCGGTGTATTTATCCTGCTTCGGACCGGTCGCCGATGCGGCCTGCACCGGCGCGTCGTGAACGGTCAAGGCCTGAGCAGTCCCTACTGCCCCGAGACTCAGGACCACCAGCGGGGCGGCAATAGCGGCGGCGACTTTAACTTTACGTGGGAACACAATTCATCCTCGAAGGGTGTGTTTCGACGAGACCCCTATACCGGCGGGCGACGCCGAGGCGGCTTCGATCGACGGGTTCGCCGACTCGAGCGCTCGATTTGCCACGCCGATGACCGCGTGGACCACCCCAGACCGTGCCGACTACGCAGCTCCACGCAACTGCTATCGCGCACCGATTTCCCCACCATGCCTACGCAGCAACGGCACATGCGGGTCGCCTGGCCGGTTCGCCGATGGACAGTCCGTCGGCGAACAAAACAAACCGAACAAGCTGATACTAACGACGAGACAGGCGGGTGTAAACCTTTACGAAGGACTAATTAACGAGACAAACGATCCGAATGGGACGACTGACGTGAAACCTCGCTATTGGGATTTCTACGGCTCGATGATGTTGAACTGTGCAGAGTTTCGCACTCCCAGGCGTGCAGTGATGCGACTACCGATTCGATGGTCGAGTAGCTTTTCGCTCAATGCGAGGCGCTGCGCGGGCCGACCTCGGTAGTGAAAGTAGACGCCGATTCGGTTGGCGGTAGACGGGATCTCGACGTCGTTGGTGCCCCAGTTCAATTCGTGGCCGCGCCCATCGACTTCGAGGCCAGGTTTGGTGAACAACGCGTGAAACCACGTATTCACCCACGCTGGCTTCACAGAGACAGTTGCAGTAATGGTGTCGACGGGAGAAGTCATGTGGGTTGCTCACCTTCCGGTACGAACTTGATGATGTCCTGCAGGGCTTGCATGTGTTCACCGAGCGCGGTACGTCCGCGGTCGGTGGCCCGTATCCATGTGCGCGAGTACCGAGCGGTTCGACCCTTCTCTACCGCAACGTACCCGGCCGCTTCGAGAGCTGACACATGTTGAGAAAGTAGAGAATCACTGATCTGAAGTGCCGATGCGAGGATCTTGAACTCCACCGCAGCCACACCTTCCCTCGACGCAGCCGCCAGAATCGACAGTCGAATCGGCTGGGTCAGTGCTCGATCGAGTTGGTGCCGTGGATGATCGACCGTCACGACGTTCGCACTCCGCGCACCGACACCAACACCGGGACGACGGCGACGATACCTGCGCCGGCCAGTACCAACGCACCGGATGCGACCGCCAGTATCAAGCCATGGGGCGCTATACAAAGAGCGATCGTGGCGACGCCGATCAACACCGTTCCGACGGTGGTCGACCCGGAGGAGTCCCGTCCCGGTGGCAATGGGACACCAATCGACTTGCCTATCAACAGAATCGCGCATATCGCCAGAATCGCTACAGCGGCGGGCAACCAGACCCAGCCAGGCTCGACGAACCCCATTACTGCATAACCAGCCGCCGCGACCACCACTGCCACCGACGAGAGCGTAAGTGAACGCCCACGGGATGAGGCACTGCGGTGATGGCTGCCGATTCGGCGTGAAGCCTGCTCGGACTCGAACAGCGCTCGCGCTGAGTCGAATTGCTCGGACATTTTTGCCTCCCTAGCTGATCTCCCACGAGCCTAACCGCTACTTTAAGATTCGTAAAGTAGTAATCCTCAGGGGACAGCGGCGACCAGAAATCAATCAACTGATTGCAACAACACTTCACTGGCTAGAGAACTTCGGACCGGACTTTGAGCGGCACCCCGTCACGGAAGGATCCTCCAGACGAGCCAGCCACGGTGAGCGCGACGCTGACCAAGACTCTCTGAGGGGGATCGACAACGAGGCGTGTGGGCGGATCGAAAGTGACGGGCCAGTTCTCGTACATCTCGGGGCTCACTGCGCGACCGCCAGACCGTGTGGCCGGTGCAGGACGGCCGCGTCGACGCTGGTCGGGGTCCACCGCAGGCCCTGTTCGCCGAACGTGGGCGCGGTGAGGGTGTAGCGGCCGGTGCGCTCGGCGATACCGCGCCCGTGCACGGTGGTCTCGAGGGTGATCGACCGGATACGGCCCCTGCCCTGCTCGATTCCGCCGTACGCGACAGGCCGCGAGGAGATTGCCAGGTCGAGACCGGGCATGCGTCCGTTCGTGATCGCGAGAATTCCTGCGTGCGTACGGTTTCGGGCCAACAGGGCACGCGCCCGGGTTGGCGGAACATCGCGTCCGTGCACGGTCGTCACGACCAGATCGAGGCCCTCGATACAGATGCTCGCAGCGTCGAGGGGGTCTGCTTGGCCTGGGTCGATCAGGTGGATTTTCGACAGGTCGCCGCCCTGCTCGTGGACGGCGAGGAGTCCGAACTTCGACTGCCCGATCAATGCGACGTGGTGGCCGGCCGCGCTGGCTGTAGCGACGAGACCGACGAGGATCGATCCGGCACCGGTAATCGAGATGGCCGTTCCGCGGGCCAGCGCACCGCGTGGGAGGAGTTCCGACAGTGGCGTGGGCACGGGGATGGTGCGCAGGGTCTGTGAACGCACAGGGCCGCTGAGGGTCTGTTCGTCGGCGGGCGGGGCCGTTGGCTGAGATGGGGCGAACAGGGATGCGTCGACGGGCTCGATGGGTGCGTGGACACGTCGTCCGGGGATCGCGGCCATGCTGCGTCGGAGCGCGGCGAGCTGTTCGGCCTTGCCCAAGCCGGTGAGGTCCCCGATTGCGTCGACGGTGGCCATGTGGATCGACCTTTCGCGCGCCGGTAGGAACCACCACACCGTATCGAACGCATGTTCGATTGTCGAACGTGCAGGTGGGCGCGTTCAGCGGTGGAGGGTGTGAGTGTCGAGGTCGTCTGCCGTGAAGGTCCAGGCGAGATGCCGGTATAGGTGAAGCGTTCGTTTCACCTGGTCGAGGGCGCTTACGACGGCCGGGTCGCTGGGGTCGCGCCCCTCGTCACGGATGGCTGCGCACTCGTCGTCGTCCATGCTGTGTTGGACGCACAGCGCTGCTTTGTGGTTCCCAGGCAACAGTCATTCATGTGAATGACTGGACGAGCTGCGTCGTTCTTTCCGGCATGACGGTGCATCGGTCTTCTCGAGCCTGCGCCGCGGGGTTCCGATCTACGTCTAGTTCGACGCGTCGGCCTCGGGGGCGGTTGCTGCGTCGTAGATCAGGTCGTCCGAGCCGTGGTAGCGGTAAGCACGCTGTCCACTGGGCAGAGTCACCCAGCCCGCCTGGCCGTGATCGGCGTCCGGATCGAAACTACGGTCGTTGGTCATTCAACACTCTCATTCTCCGCAGGCGGGCGCACCACAGTCACCTTGCTCTTGACGACAATCGGGGCATCCGCGGGCCCCTGCAAATGCTCATCGATCCACATGGGTAGATGACGCTTCTGCGATGGATACCAATGCCGACGCCAATGCCCCCGAACGACGTGGCGGTGCGAGAGCTTGCCAGATCCTTCCGACGATGAAGCACTGGATGCAGGCCGCGGCTGCCGGTACGACAAATACGTCACCTCACGCATCCGCTTGACTACGCCGTCGTTGTCTCGCATGCGCGCCGACTGCTGGCGGGTGGACTCCACGAACTTGTTGCCTCGCAGCATGTTCACCATCGAGAAGAACGTTCGCGCAACGTAATCCAGGTCATTCATGGCGGTCACGGAATGCGCAGGTTCGTCGGGACCGACGTCCGTGAAACCCGCGCCTCCTGATCGGTTCGGTGCACTGGGCGCAGCATCGGATTCGGCTGGGCTGAGCTGGACCTCGGCGAAAGGAAACACCGGTAGGTAGTCGTTGACGACGCGGTACAACCGGTTTCCGTCAGTAGGAATTGCCCCGTCGGCCCGCGCCAACCACCACCGCAAAGCAGGAACGGTAAGCATGGCCATCAGGAGAACATCGGTTCCACTTCCACTGTCGCGACCTGTCTCGTTCCACACCAGGACCCGCCCGTGGTCGGGCACTCCATCCGCTGGAGCGAGATAGAGAACTCCTCTGCTCGAGGGAAGATCTGCCACGGTCACAGCAACATCATGGTCTCGATCGGCACTCTGGCCGGCCTCGATCAACGCAGTCATCTCCGGCGTCGCATAGTAGGCATACCGGTCCGCCGTCGACGCGCGCAGAAGGAAGTGGCTGTAGTAGAGCATCTGGAACCAACGGAAGGGCTGCAGGCCGACATCGTGCGATTCCGGTTCGTCATCGAGCCAGAAGGGCAAGTGCTTGTGGGGCTCCCGCGCGACAACTTCGACCGGCAGCTTCGTCATCCGGGACAACCTGTGGAGCATCTCGCCCACGTCGGTCGGGTCGGACCGAAACCGGATGACGTCGTAGCCGCCCTTAAGGAATTTTCCCAGGTAGGTCTCCACCGGCCAGGCTGCGGCCTCGATGGCCTCGAGCACAAGGGGCCACCGCGCCGCGGTGACCTTTGCTTCCAGGACCTCGGCGGCCTGCCGGCGGATACGCATGTCGACCGAAAATTGTTGCCCTGGAACGAACTCACCGTCGAATCCATCACGGCGAACCCGAGTGCCCTTCGCATTCCGAGGCTTCTGCCCTCTTCTATCCGAACGCCGCGCCAATTTTCCCATCCCGCCCCCTCGTCTACCACTCCATGGCACAAATCCGCATCAACACTCTGACGATATGGACCATCGCAACATTAACTGGCAGTTGTCATTCGGAGTCTGGTGTTGCGGCGGTGACGAGTTCAGTCAAGACCCCGTGGCAATCCTTTGGGTGCAGGAAGTTGATTCGGGACCCCATTGAACCTTGTCTCGGCTCGTCGTAGAGTGCCCGGACGCCCTTACTCCGTATGGCTTCTGTTTCGCCACTCACGTCGTTCGTGCCGAATGCGATGTGGTGGACGCCTTCTCCGTTCTTGGCCAGCCACTTGCCTACTACTGAGTCGTCCCGGGTCGAGCCCAGCAGCTGGAGGTACGAGGCGTAACCGTCCGGGGTCTCGTTGATCTTCAACATCGCTTCACGGATACCCTCCTCCTCGTTCGATTCCAGGTGAGTAACCTCGAATCCATAGGTGGCACTGTAGAATTCGACGGTTTTGTCGAGGTCGAAACAAACAATCCCGATATGGTCAATTCGAGTCAGCATGCCTACAGTCCACCGCATAACTGCTCGCTATGCAACATGCTGACATGACCGAATCCGCTTGTCTGACTGATATTTACAAGATCAGTCAATCTGAACTCTGCCAACAGTCCCTACTTTGCTTGGTTGCCTAGGTCGTCAAATTCAGCCCAACCCTTGACTCGGGCCCAGTTCAAGCCGCTGCGCAGGTGATTTCGTGCCATGCAGGTGTCCCCGTCGATGTCGCAGACTTCGATCACCTAACGGTGGCCCAAAGCTTCGCTGCTTTGCAAAGCGCGGCAGAGGTAATGACTGGAGGAACGATCTGCTCCAGCTCTACGTCATAGGAGATTTTCGCTTGGCCTCAAGGGCTCTAACTACCTCGGCGGCCCCTTCTTGACGGCTGGCGGTAGTCGTCACAATGGGGACGTCGCGTTGACCAAGCTCGATCACGGCCTGGAGTTCGCGAAGTACTGCGTGGACTCCGTTCTGATCTGCCTTGTTTACGACGTAGAGGTCGGCGATTTCCAGAACACCAGCCTTGGCCATTTGGATGCCGTCACCTGCTCCAGGCGCTAGAACAACGATGGTGTCGTCCGCGATTGATGCGATTTCCACCTCTGACTGCCCGGTTCCGACCGTCTCGATCAAGATCCTGTCAAATTCGATCTCAGACAGGATCGCGATCATTGTCCTGGCCGTGGCCGAAAGTCCTCCGAGATGGCCACGACTGGACACTGACCGAATGAAAACTCCGGGATCATCTGAGTGCTCCTGCATACGGATGCGGTCACCGAGGAGCGCACCGCCGGTTATCGGCGATGACGGATCAAAGCAGAGCACTGCCACGCGCTGACCCCGCTTGCGGTACTCGGCGATAAGACATGAAATCAACGTCGACTTTCCGACACCAGGAGGACCTGTCAAGCCAATCACCGTACAGGCGGTTCGGGGGTGGTCCGGTGCAGCCGGAGAGATGACGTCAACCTCAGTGATGGCGTAGTTCTCCGCGCGAGTCATTAGTTGCGCCAGCGCCCTGATATTGCCTTGCCGTGCAGACTCCAAGGTCTGACAGTTCTGGTGCCTCGTCACTCCGTCTCCTTGAGCGGATGTAGGTTCGTTTGTGCCCAACGGGTGATCTCCTGAAGGGAATCCCGAGAGGTAAAGACCCGGAGCACTCCCATTTCAGCGAGCTTGCGTGCGTCTCCAGGTGGAATGACGCCGCCACAGAAGATGGGTATCTCCATCGCGTTATTCTCGGCCAACAGCTCGATTACGCGGGGTACCAGTTCCATGTGAGCGCCCGATAGCAGTGACAGACCGACAGCGTCGGCACCCTCTTCCAAAGTGGTGCGGACGATTTGCTCGGGTGTCTGACGCAATCCGGTGTAGATAACTTCCATGCCGGCATCACGAAGTGCGCGCGCCACCACTTTGGCACCGCGATCGTGGCCATCCAGCCCAGGTTTGGCAACCACCACTCGGACACGATGCACGCGGCCTTCGGCCTTTCCTGCGTCGAAGCTCGGGTTCGGAGCTGTCATGCCGTCACCAGCGGTGTGATCCGCGCCTCGCCGATCCGGGAACGCAGGTCGACGTCGGTGACACCGAGCCCACTCGAGGGTGCTAGGCAAAGTATGCCAACTTTGCCGAGGTGCTCGTTTAGTTGAATCCTGCGTGCGGCTTCTGGTGTCTCTTGAAACGGGTGCACTTCAGACAACATAGGTTGCACTTGGCCGCGCTGGATGAGGCGGTTCGTCTGCCACTGCTCGTACAAATTCGCCCCGTGGCTGCCTACTATTCTTTTCAGGCGCATCCACAAGTAGCGGTTGTCGAACGTGTGTTGGTAACCCGTGCTCGATCCACAGGTGACGATTGTGCCGCCGCGGCGGGCCACGAATACCGAGAGGCCGAAGGTCTCGCGGCCAACGTGCTCGAAGACGATGTTCGGATCCTCTCCGATCTCTCGCCTGATGATCTTGCCCAGCAGTTTTCCTGCCGCGACGGTGGCGTCCGGGTCAGCGGAAATCTCACCGATCTCGCGCCGATCGATGACCAGCTCACAGCCAAGCTTGCGGGCGACCTCGGCTTTTGCGTCCGAGCTGACTATGCCGATTGGTATGCCGCCGCCGTTGCGGACGAATTGCACGGCGTAGCCACCGAGGCCACCCGCCGCGCCCCAAATGAGGACTACATCGCCTTGACGCATGTTGGCACCGCGCTCGCTGACGAGCATCCGGTAGGCCGTTCCCGCGCACAATGGGTTGCTGGCAGCCTCTTCCCAGGTGAGGTGCGCTGCCTTGGGTAGTAATTGACTCGCGCGGACGACCGCATAGTCAGCGAGGCCTCCGAAGTTTGTCTCAAACCCCCATGCTCGCTGCTCGTGGCCGAGCATGCCGTCGTGATGGGTGAGCGGTTCCTGGTCATCGACATGAGCCGTCCCTACGGCGACATGGTCCCCGACCTTCCACTTGCGCACACCGGCCCCGACGCGCACGATCACCCCGGCTGCGTCCGACCCCAGTACGTGGTACGGCTGGTCGTGACGAGAGGCCCAGCCGCCCTGTTTTGCGTAGTGCCGCAGGAAGTTGAAAGTGGGGATCGGCTCGAAGGTAGCGGACCAGATTGTGTTGTAGTTCATCGCCGCTGCCATAACAGCGACCAACACCTCATCAGGAGCAAGTTCCGGCATGGGCACACTGCCGAGGTGAATCGACTTTCGAACGTCTTTGTCCTCGACGCCGGCGAAAATCTGGATGTCTTCTACATCTAGGTAGGCGGCGTTGTATTCAGGTGGGACGGGAAGGCTCTCAAGTACGTCCGGAGAGGCACCCGCGATTACAGCTTCAGAGAGTTCGTTCATTGTCATCCTTGTTCGTCGGTAGGGTGTCGGTACAGGTGATTTTGATACGTCCAGGCAGATCACTGGCGTGCAGAAAAGTCCGCAGATGTGCTCGGATTTCTCGTGCGCTCGGGACATTGCGAGTTGGTCCAGACACACTGAGCACCGCGGTGTCGGTACGGCCCCTCACCAGCTGCACTTCCGCCTCTCGTACCCAAGTGTGGGTTCGGGCGACGCGGGCGACTGCGGAGGCATCAATGAGGCTTCGGGTGCGGATCCACCGACCCTCCCGAGGTCCTAGGTGTCGCATCTCGCCGTCTGCCGCGACGTACCCACAGTCGTCGGTGCAAACCTCGCGGCCGTCGGCGAGATGAACCCAGATCGTGCCCGCTATACAACAGGGCAGTAACTGTTCCGACCGGCCACGCACGGTGAATCTCACACCGTCCGATGGCATCAAGCGCGGAGGGTGGGGAGCGTCGTCGTTACATAGTGTCCCCGCGCGGACGCCAGCACAGATGTACGGGGTCCCCGCGCCGGCTGCTCGGGGCCGGACTTTGCTCGTAGAGCTGACCAAGGATGTTTCTCGGTCTGAAGCGAGATCTGTGACAGCAGTGCGAAAATCGGCAAGAAATATTTCTGCTTCCGCTGCACCCATCAGATCCTGGCGATAGTCGAGCCGCACCCGGCACTGCGGCCAGTGCGCACGGATCTGCAGCGTTCTGGCCAAAGCAGCGTTTGTGTTTGGCGTGAAAAACTCCCACTCCGAACGTAGGCCGGGGATTTCCAGGTCAAGTTGGGCTGGCGGACGGGGAAATGACAGGCCGAGCTCAGTACTGAGCCGAGCGAGGGGTCTGCCGGGCACACCGGACACCAGGTCCACGAACGGGACGCGGCGATAGCGAGCCAAGTGTGTGAGCGCCCGGCGGGCCGAGGCAACGGATTTTTCCGTCGCCATCTGGCGGGAGGTTTCGATGGATACGGGGACCACGTTGGTTTGCAAGCCGGCGACATGTCCGGTGTGTTCGTCACTGACGTCCGAAGCCACAGACAACACCGGATCAATGTTGTCGTAAGCCGTCATTTGTCGAGTGAGCGCTGCGAAAAGCATCGTGAATGTGCTCACCTGCAGGTTTTGAGCGATCGCGCGAAGGGCGGCAACCGCTGAGGGCTCCAGTTCGATTGTCGGCGAGGCAGCAATGGACCGCTGCCCCAGACGGCCGCCCTCGGGAAGTGTCAAGGGCATCCGTTTGTCGATAGCAGTACGCCAAAATTCGATGGCCTCCGCGGTGACTGCCTCCGTGGCAACGGGCGTACTGGGCGCGGCCAGCGGCGTCGGATTCACTTGATGGCCGATTCTCAGTTTCCCCAGATAGTTCGAGAAATCGCGGGCGACAATAAACTTGCTGCGCCCGTCAAAGCCGGCGTGATGAGCCTCGAAGACCATCGAGCAGCGGTTGGGAGCATGGGTTAGAAGTTGGAAACGAATTGGTGCCTCGGTGGCTAGGTCCCAGCGCTTGTCCTGTTCGCGCTGCTTGCACCATTCTCGGACCGCCGCCGACTCGGAGCCGTCTTCGCATGGGATAGTGGCGCGCTCGAAAGAACATGCCTCAAGTGCCGGCAGGACGCACTGGCGCAACTGTCCCCGCACAAGCCGCAGCACCGACCGCAGCGGCTCGTGTCGTTCAAGCACGGCGCGCGCAGCGGCCTCGAGGTGATGCTCGTCAAGTACACCGCGAAAGGTCGCCACGAAATATCCGCCGCCACTAATCGAGGGATCAATCGTGGCTTCGGCCCAGAGTGCGTATTGGCCCGCATCGGCGGGCCTATCGTGCAGGATTGTGGTCATTCGTCACCGCCCTGACTGTGTCGGCGACGCCGCCGGCAGTCATCTGCGATGAGCTCAGCGACTCTCTCACGATTAACCTTCCCGCTGGGGGTCCTGGGCAGTTCGGGCAGTTCCGTCACCGAAACAGGGACCGAAACCTCGGGCAGTACCTTGCGTAGTCGCTTAAGAGCGTTGGCCTCGACTGGGCCGGTGCAGCCCTCACGAAGGACTACTGCGGCGCGCAGGCTGGCATGGCCGGACTTAGTCACCACCATGACCGTCGCCGCTGCAGCGAAGTCGGGAGCTGTTAGCAACTGCGCATCGATTTCTAGGAGATCAACGCGGATTCCCCGCACTTTGATCTGGCTGTCCATTCGGGATAGGAAGCGCAAGCCGCTGTCTGTCAGCTCCACCAGGTCACCGGTACGGAAGGCTCGGGTGTTACCGGCTGGTGAGGGAAGGATGCTGACGTAGCGCTCCACTGTCAGCTCGGGACGCCCCAGATATCCATCCGACAATGGATTTCCGGATACGAGAAGCTCTCCGATGTTCGGAGTTTCTGGAACTTCCGGCGCGATGAGTAGTTCGCATCCCGGCAGGGGTTCGCCGATTGGTGGCAGATTGGGCCAGGCATACGGATCGGGCCCCAGGATGTGCGAGGTCACCATGGCGGATTCGCTTTGTCCGTAGTGGTTGACCAGCCGGCAGCCGGGCATACATGCGAACATTGCGCGAATATCTTCCGAGCACACTACTTGCTCACCGGCGGTATTTACCTCGACCAAGCACAGTTGCGCCAGCATGTCCCGCTGGGCCGTCACTGCCAGCATCTGCAACGCAACGAATGGGACGAACAGCCGCTCGATTCGTTGATCGGAGAGCCATCGAAGCAATTGGGCTGGTTCACGGCGTAGCTTCTCCGGCATGATCGCAAGCGTGCCGCCGCCGCACAGCGTGCCCAATATCTCCTGGAACGAGACGTCGAAATTTAGCGGGGCGAACTGTGCGGTGCGTAGTTCGGGGTGGGGTGAGTGGGATGTTTGCCAATCGACCATTGTGTCGATGCAGAGATGGTTCAGCGCTACGCCCTTCGGCCAGCCGGTCGATCCGGATGTGTAGATGATGTAGACCGGAAGTGCGGCATCGCACGCGACGGCGCGCAGGTCGATCGGTTGGGTTACTCCGGGGGGCAGCCCGATGTCGACCAGCGGGGCGTGGTGGTTCACACGTGATCGCGTGGTGGCGATTAGGGCGCGAGGTGCGCAGTCATCCACCATGAACTGAATCCGTTCCACGGGGTACTCGGGGTCCAACGGGACGTACGTCGCTCCATGCAGCAGCACCCCGAGTAATGCAGCGACTGCACCCGCGCCTCGCGGAAGCGATACCGCAACCCGGTCTCCTACGTTCACGCCGGCCAGCGTCAAGTTGGACGACACCGTTTGCGCCCAAGCTGCCAGTTCTCCGTAGGTGTACGAACGATCGGCGTCGACTACAGCCGTACGCCCCGGATCGTGGGTGACACGGCGAACAAATCCAGTTAAGTGACAATCGGGTGTCGCCGGACCTCCCCACAGTGACTTGAATTTTGGGGCGGTCATGCATCTTCTCCCCGCGGCGCTACCCCTGCTAGTTCTTCATCAACGGCCTCCACGAATTCTTCGATGGTGGGGTTGTTAAAAATTAGATGCAATTCCGCTTGCAGCCCATACTCCCGCTGGATAAGGGCAAGGATTTTCGCGGCCGTGAGCGAATCACCGCCCAAATCGAAGAAATTGTCATCGAGCGTGAGATTTTCTTCGCCGAGAGCCCGTTCCCAGAAACTCGTAATAGTGGTAGCCATCCGTTGTTTGCTCATATTTCTCTGCTCCCCATCCGAGTGGTCAGTTGGCTGCACCCTTGAGTGTGTTTGGGTACGGGATTGACCCGGACTGCTGCTGCTCCGGTTAGATGCGGTCATTTCGATTCGAGCCCTTCTGCCACCGCCCGTTGCATTTGGCCGATGCTGGCCCGAGCCCGTGCTGCTGCGATCATCGAATTCATGACATTGCGGCCCGCGGCCACGTCATCGGTCACAGCACGTAGTTCTGCGCTACAAACCCCGCGCTCGAAGGGACGGCGGCGGCCCGGTACGACACCCGAACGCAGTTGCCTTTCAGTGAGCCACTCCTCTTCTTCGGAACTCTCGGCTTCGACGACGCCGACGACGGGGCCGCGGGTGGCGTAGGCCATGTCGTCAATGCGCGATTCCAGCCAGCCACTGCGCAGACAGTCCAACAAGCCACCATGGGCAGCGATGTCATCTAGCCACCCCGTAGCCTCTGCTTCGATTTCATCGGCGATGCGAGCTATTGCCTCGGACCCGCCGAGGGGGTCGACGTATCTGGCTAGATCGGTTTCCTTCAAGATGATCTGCTGAATCCTCAGCGCAATGCGTGCCGATAGCTGCCCAGGCGTTTGTTCGGCCTCGTCGAAGCCGCACACATGCAGAGACTGCACCCCGCCGAGGACGGCCGCTACGGCCTGAATGGTCGTACGCGCGATGTTGTTGAGCGGTTCGGAGGCGGCGAGAGCGGAGCCGAAAGTATTGACCTGAACACGCATGCGGCTCGACTTCGCGTCAGCAGCGCCGAAGAGGTCCACCATGCGGCGGGCATACATCCTGCGTAGGACACGGAACTTGGCCGCCTCGGCAAGAACCTCCATATGGGTCCCAAAGATGAAGCTGAGCCGGGGTGCGACCTCGTCGACGGTAAACCCCCGCTCCAGCATCCCTTGCAAGTACGTCTCCGCATCAGCGATGCCGAGCGCCACTTCCATTGCTCGGCTCGCACCGGCTTCACGGGCGTGTCCACCCGAGATCGATACCGGATTGACCTTGGGCAAGTTGCGTATGCAGTACTCGATAACGTCTAACGAGAAGCGGAAGCTGTCGTCCAAGTCGAACACGAACGCCTTGCGAGCCGCGTGCTCTTTCAGCATTTCGTTCTGCAAAGTGCCACGTAATAGCGCAGGGTTGACGCCTGATTCTTCGGCAACCACGATCCATAGGGCCAAGATCATCGGTGCGGTCGCATTGATGGTGAAAGAGACTGACACCTGATCCAGCGGTATTCCGTCGAACACTGCGGCCAAGTCGTCGACGGTGGACACCGAGACCCCGGCGCGACCGACCTCACCGGCAGCCGTTGGATCGTCCGGGTCGAGTCCGAGCTGGGTGGGCAGGTCGAAAGCCAACGAAAGACCTGTCTCGCCTTGGTCGAGGAGATAATGGAACCGCCTATTGGTGTCTACGCCGTCGCCAAGCCCAGCCAATTGCCTGATCGTCCATGGCCTAGACACATAGCCCTTGGGATGAATACCTGCCTCATAAGGAAACTCGCCTGGTTTACTCATAATCGTCGCCTTCCAGTTCTGCACGCAGCCGGTCGCCGTAGGCGTCCAACGCATCGGGACTCAACATGTCGTTGTGTTCGCACTCCACTGCGATCTCCGTGACTGGACGAGCGATAAAACGTGTCCAGTCTCTTGAATAACCTGGATCGCGTTCGTGATCGCTTCCCTGGAACACCACAGCGCCGCCCCCGAATAGGTCCGGTGTGTGGCCGTGCCAGAGGTCAGAATTGAATCGGAGATTGCGAACGACGTGGCTGATCATCCAAGCTGGCGGAATAGCTGCGCCGAGTGACGAATGAGTTTCCAGCCATTCCGTGGCCTGCTCGTAAGAGGTCAATTCTTTCAGATCGGGCAGGTCGACGTTCTTGGACACGAAATGCCGCAGGACGTCGGTCTCATTGAAATCCGCGTCTGGCGAGCGTGTCGTACCGGGTTCTACTAGAGCTGCGTCCAACAGTATTAGCCGACGTACGTGCGCCCCTCTCCGTTCCAGCACGGTAGCCATCTGGTGGGCGACGACACCACCGAAGGACCATCCCAGCAGGTCGTAGGGCCCATCGGGCTGGACTGACTGGACGAGGTCGGCATACTCGCCGGCCATTTCGCGGACCGTACGCGGACGTTCGCCGTCGACGGTTTGCTGAATAGCGAATATTGGGCGCTGCACGATGCTTCCCAAGGCGCGGTACGCCCAGCTGACGCCCCCACCAGGGTGTATGCAGAAAAGTGGACGCCCTGGCCCTCGGCACAACTTCACGACCTGAGGTATCTCGTCGGAACTGGACCAGTTGAAGAGTTGTTTGCTCAGGCCCGCTACGGTGGGGGCTTCCATGAGTGCACGGACGCTGATTTCACAGTCGAAGGTTTCCTGCACGGCGGCTACGACACGCATCGCAGAGAGCGAGTTGCCGCCCAGGTCGAAGAAGGAGTCGTCCACGCTGACTCGCGGCAGGTCGAGAACCTTCGTGAAAATGCCGGAGATAATTTCTTCAACCGGAGATGACGGCGCTCTGTGAACGCCGCTGGCGAATTGCGGCTCGGGCAACGCCCATTTGTCCAGCTTGCCGTTGACAGTTAACGGCAACTCGTCGATGACCATCACCACGGCCGGAACCATGTACGCAGGCAATCGCGCGGCAACTCGTTCGCGCAGCGCCCCACCATCGATTCCCGCAGACACCTCGGTAGGTACGACGTAGCCAATCAACTGCTTGCCGGTATCGGTATCACGGGCCACCACTGCCGCACGCTCCACTCCGGTCAAGGCAGCGAGTGTTGCTTCCACTTCACCGATTTCGATGCGGTAACCACGAATCTTCACCTGATCGTCAGAGCGACCCACATACTCCAGCTCGCCGTCGTGATTCCAACGAACCAGATCGCCGGTGCGATACATCCGCGAACCCAAAGGGCCGAGCGGACACGCGACGAATCGCGATGCCGTCAAGCCCGGCCGTCGCACATAACCGCGTGCCACACCCCGCCCCGCGACATACAACTCACCAACCACACCGATCGGAACCCGCCGCAAACCGGAATCCAACACAAACAACGCATCACCCGGCACCGGCGTACCGATAGGAGCTCCATGACCAGGCTTCATGGGCGCACTCATAGAGGCGTAAACGGTGCTTTCGGTAGGACCGTAGGAGTTGATCATTTCTCGGCCTGAAGCCCACCGATCGACAAGTTCGGGCGAGCACGCCTCACCCCCCACAAAAATGGTCCTCAATGCGCTCAGCCGCTGCGGTGACAGCCGGCCGAGGGCGGACGGGGTCTGGGTCAGAACCGAAACACTTTCGTTCACAAGTAGGTCATGAAAGTCGGTGGCAGAGTTGGCCGTGTCCTCAGAGGCTATGACTAAGCGGCCACCGTGCAGCAGAGCGCCCCACATCTCCCACACCGACACATCGAACGAGTACGAATGGAACATCGACCACACCTGTCCTGGCGACAATTCGGACGTCCGTGCGGGTCTGGTGAACAGTTGCGTCACGTTCTGGTGGGTGACCGAGACGCCTTTGGGTGTGCCTGTCGTTCCTGAGGTGTAGATGACATAGGCCGTCAGTTCTGGATGGGGGAATGGAAAGGTGACAGTGGGAGGTTCGACGGTGACCCTGCCCCCGAGGGTCACGACTGCCACTTTGCTCTCATCGACCCGGTGCAATTGCGCTACCGTTGTCACTATTGCTGCTGGTTTGGCGTCTTGTAGAACGAATGCCAGGCGCTCGTCAGGGGTGTTGATGTCGATCGGCAAGTAAGCAGAACCCAGCTTCAGCACCGAAAGTATGGCTATCACAGTGTGTTCCGAACGTGGCAGCAACAGTGCAACAACGTCCTCTACTCCCACCCCACGCCCAGCCAACAAATGAGCCAACTGCGTCGATGTGTCGTCCAACTCCTGATACGTCCACGACCGACCCTCGAACACCACCGCTATGACGTCCGGCCGCACCCTCACCTGCTCGGCGAACAACTCCGGAATCGACACGCCAGCAACGGACTCCGTCACAGCCGACCTGTTACCCAGTACGTCCAGCTGCGTCAGCTCATCCTCACCCAGGATGTCGAACGAAGCCAAAGGACGATCCGGGCCCGCCGCCATCGCAATCAATAGTGTCTGGAGCCATACCAGGATTTGCTTGGCCAACCGCTCGTCGAGGACCGCCATGCGGTATTCCAGCCGCACCCTCAGCTGTGGACCGGGCCAGATCTGTAAGGCGATTGGATAGTGAGTGAACTCGCGACTTGAGGCTATGCGTACGCTCAGTCCGTTTGTCTCGAGCTGCCCGCCGGACATCCTCAGTGGGTAGTTCTCGTAGACGAAGAGGGTGTCGAACAGTTGTTGATGTCCCGCGGCGCGCTGGATATCGGCCAGGGCCACGAACTGGTGGTCTAGCCCATCGTGGTAGTCGTCCCGCAGCATGCCGATCAGTTCAGCCGTGGTCGTCGTCGCGGTCAGGGATGCTCTTACCGGGACGGTGTTGATGAACATGCCCACCGCCGACTCGCTGCCGAACAGTTCTGCTGGCCGCCCCGATACGGTAGTGCCGAAGACGACGTCTCCGCTGCCAGTCAATGCGCCCAGCAGACGGCCCCAGGCGGCCTGTAGCACGATGTTCATGGTCGTGTTTTGCGAGCGAGCCAACTGCTCAACAGAACGCGTGACGTCGATAGGGAGGTCGACTCGCAACAGCGATCGCGCATCAGTGAAGCGATCTCCTGGATCTAACAAGGTCGGCGTTTGAAGTCCCGCCAGCAGCTTCTGCCAATGCCGCCGCGCCGCGCTCCAGTCCTGGGCGGATAGCCACTCGACGTAATTTCGGAAGGTGGGCGCGGGTGCCAGAGTCTCCCGTTCGTAGACGGCGAACATCTCTTTGAGCAGAATCTGGATTGACCAACCGTCCACCACGATGTGATGGACGGATAGCACCAGCGTGTGCTTATTCGTCCCAGTCTGATGAAGGAGAATCCGTAGCGGTGCCTCATCTACGAGGTTGCCGCAGGCGGCGAGCTCTGCATCCAGCAGCCTCTGATCGCACTCGTAGCCGTTAACTACCGTCCACGGTATGTCTGGGCGTGTCGGAATGATCTGCACCGGCTCGGGGAAACCCTCGGAGACGAACCGAGCCATTAGGTTGGGGTGGCGTCCGACGACTGTATGAGCGGCCTCGCGCAAGCGCGGCACGTCGAGTACGCCAGCAATCTCGATACCCAGTTGCACGGTGTACAGCTCTACGGGTTCATTACTGCCGGAACGGCGATGGAAAAGCAGCCCGGTTTGAAGCGGAGTCAGCGGGAGAAGGTCTGCTGGTTCCACGATTTGTGCGAGTTGATCGATCTGCCGCTGATTGACCACCGCCGGCAGGACGTCGGAGGGAGTCAGTCCTCCGCCGCCGTTCTGCACGTACGCCGCAATTCCAGCTAGAACGTCATACCAGCGCGCGTACAGCTCGGTGATATAGGAGCGATCCACCTGTGTGCTCGTCCAACTCCAGGACACGTGTAGTTCTGACTGCGAACCTTCGGCTAGCACGGCTGCATTGATGCCGACTGTGTGCGGCAACAGCATCGAGCGGGAACCAAAGCGTCGAGCATCAGGCGATTCAGTCGGTCCGAGGATCCGCCAATCTTCGAGGGGTGCGTCGAGCTGGCTCACGCTGCGCCGGCCGAGGTAGTTGAAGCCGATGGCGGGATCTACGCCAGACAGATTGTTGGTGCCTAGATACTTGAGAAGACCGTAGGTGATTCCGTCGGGGTGGGCACGCAGCTGTTCCTTGGCGTCCTTTATCCAGATACCCATGTCCGAGCCCCCGGTCAGAACAGTGTCACGGTCCATGGGTACGACGTTCAAAGCGACCGGGTGCTTTGCGGTGAACCATCCGACGGTGTTGGTCAAATCGATCCCACTGCCGATTTCATCGCGACGTCCGTGGCTCTCCACGTCGATGCGGAAAGGGACGTCGAAGTGCTGGTGCTGTTCAGCGAGGGCAGAACCGAGTGCGATGAGCAGCAGATCCTGAACGTTGATGTGCAGAGCCGCAGTCACGTCGGTTACCAGCACTTCGGTTAGCTCCGTGTCGATGCTGACCGACAGATGCTCCACATCGCGCCAGATACCAGGAGTCGGGTGCGGGCTGGGCAGCAGGGTGGCAACGGCTTCAATGCGCTGCCAATGCGGAAGCTGGTCAGTGACTTTCCGCTCGGCAGCGTACTGCGCCAACATCGTTGACCACTCACGGAACGAGGTGCCGCTGGCATCCAGGGTAATTTCTCGCCGCTCGGTGAGGCAGCGCCAACCCGTTGCGAGATCCCTTTGGATGATTCCCCAGGAGACCGCGTCGACCGCGAGGTGGTGGACGATGAGCAACAGCTGGCGGGTGCGCTCAGCCCACAGCCCATGCACCATGGCTCCTCGACGCGGGTCAAGACGGCTCAAGGCATTGGCAAACGTGGTATCGGAGAAGTCCACGACGGGGGTTACACAGTCGGCTGCGCTGATCGAGCCTGTTGGTAGGACGATGCAGTTGTCCGCGTCCTCAGTCGGGGCGTTGTCCACCTGCAACCGGAGCATGGCGTGCCGATCGACCAATGCCTGTAGTAACAACACCACGTCGCTGTACTTCGCCTGCTGCGGCCCCTGGAACAACATGGTTTGGTTGAACTCGTCTGTCGGTGCCGTGAGAGATGCCAGCCACCGCATGATCGGCGTTGCCGTGACGGGCCCAGCCTCAGCCGGCCGAAGGAGAGACTGCTCCGGGACCGAGAGCTGGAGAGCGTGGGCAAGTCGTGCCACGGTTCGCTCCACCAGGATGTCGCGGGGCTTGCAGTACAAACCGACTTGCCGGGCCCGGGACACCACCTGAATGGACGAGATGCTGTCGCCGCCTAGATCGAAGAACGAATCGTCGACTCCAACTTTCTCCACATTCAGTACGCGCGCGTAGATGTCAACCAGGCTCTCCTCGAGTGGAGTAGTCGGTGCTCGGTATTGGTTCGATTGTCCTAGTTGAGGTACCGGAAGCCTCTTTTTGTCAAGCTTGCCGTTACTCGTCATGGGCAATGCATCGAGGACCACGACCGCCGCAAGCGACATATATTCGGGCAGCCACGCGTCGGTCAAGCGGCGCAATTGGTTGCCATCCAACTCGCCCGCCCAGTCTGTGTGGGGAACGACGTAGCCGATCAGCCGTTTGTACCCTGGGTGGTCCTCATGGACGACGACCGCAGCCTGTCCTACTCCGGGGGCCGTCCGGAGCACCGATTCGATCTCACCGATTTCGATGCGGTAACCACGAATCTTCACCTGATCGTCAGAGCGACCCACATACTCCAGCTCGCCGTCGTGATTCCAACGAACCAGATCGCCGGTGCGATACATCCGCGAACCCAAAGGGCCGAGCGGACACGCGACGAATCGCGATGCCGTCAAGCCCGGCCGTCGCACATAACCGCGTGCCACACCCCGCCCCGCGACATACAACTCACCAACCACACCGATCGGAACCCGCCGCAAACCGGAATCCAACACAAACAACGCAGTGCCGGAGCCAGCGGCACCGATCGGCACTGCCCCTGTAGGGACTAGCGGTTCGGTCATCGAAACGTAGACGGTGCACTCGGTCGGGCCATAAGCATTGATCACGGCTCGCTCAGGCGTCACCCATCGCTCGATTAGCTGGGCTGGGCACGTCTCTCCCCCGAGTAGAAGTAGCGCGATCGACGGTAGCCCCTCGGGAGACAGCCGTGCCAACGCCGACGGTGTCTGGGTCAGCACCGTTACTTCTTCGTTTACGAGCAGGTTATGGAAATCGGAAGGAGAGTAGGCAACCTCTTCGGGAACCACGACCAGCCGTCCCCCGTGCAGAAGCGCGCCGCACATCTCCCAGACCGCGAAGTCGAATGCGTATGAATGGAACAGCGTCCATACGTGGTGGTGGGGTTCCAGAGTGCCGGTGGTCGGGTCCTCGACATTGGCGAGGCGCGCGATGTGGGTAGCGATGAGGTCATTGACGCCGCGGTGGGTGACCGAGACGCCTTTGGGTGTGCCTGTCGTTCCTGAGGTGTAGATGATGTACGCGAGGAGGTCAGCATTCGGCACCGGCAACGTCGTCGTCGGCTGTTCAGCGACCTTGGGATCCTCGACATCTATCAGTGGGACCCCGGACTTACTGACGCGACCAGCGAGGCTCACCGTGGTCAAAATCGCGGCCGGCGCAGCGTCTTGTAGAACGAATGCCAGGCGCTCGTCAGGGGTGTTGATGTCGATCGGCAAGTAAGCAGAACCCAGCTTCAGCACCGAAAGTATGGCTATCACAGTGTGTTCCGAACGTGGCAGCAACAGTGCAACAACGTCCTCTACTCCCACCCCACGCCCAGCCAACAAATGAGCCAACTGCGTCGATGTGTCGTCCAACTCCTGATACGTCCACGACCGACCCTCGAACACCACCGCTATGACGTCCGGCCGCACCCTCACCTGCTCGGCGAACAACTCCGGAATCGACACGCCAGCAACGGACTCCGTCACAGCCGACCTGTTACCCAGTACGTCCAGCTGCGTCAGCTCATCCTCACCCAGGATGTCGAACGAAGCCAAAGGACGATCCGGGCCCGCCGCCATCGCAATCAATAGCTGCTGCCACCGAGCCGCCATGCGCTTTACGGTCTCGGCGTTGAAGATGTCGGTGCGGTACTCGACGATTCCGCTGATCCCATCGGGCTGACCGTCCGCAGTGAACCGCTCGCGCAGGCTGAATGCCAGGTCCATTCGAGCGGCTCCGATGTCGACTGACGCCGTCTCCACGTCGAGACCCGGCACCGAGATGTCGGGGACCGGGTCGTTCTGCCAGGCGAACAGGATTTGGATCAACGGATGGTGAGCCTGCGTACGGACCGGATTGAGGCGCTCGACAAGCGCATCGAACGGCACATCTTGGTTCGCGAACGCGTCCAGGCTCCGCTCCCGTACCTCCTCCAACAAATCACCGAAGTTCATCTCGGCTGAAACCCGCGTACGCAACACCAGCGTGTTGACGAAAAACCCGACCATGCCGTCAAACTCGGTTCGCCCCCGCCCCGCCGTCGGCACCCCGAACGCCACATCCGCGCTCCCGCTCAAACGCGCCAACAGCACCGAAAGCGCCGCCGACATCACCATGAACGTCGTCGCATTGCGTTCCCGCGCGATCCGCTGCGCCAATTCATGGAAATCCGCGGGCAGGTCGACGACGACTCGACCCCCATTCGTGTCGGTCTCCGCCGGGTACGACCGGTCCGTGGGAAGCTCCAACCTGCTGGGTAGATCTTTCAGGGCGTGTTCCCAGAATTTCAACTGCCCGGCGAGCACGCTTTGCGAATCCGCTTCGTCACCCAGCAGAGCGTGTTGCCAAAGCGTGTAGTCGGCGTACTGGACGGGAAGTGGCGACCAGGAAGGCGACTCGCCCGCAGCGCGGACTCCGTAGGCGCTCCATAGGTCACGCAGGAGCGGAGGAAGTGACCCCCCGTCGACTGCAATGTGGTGCATGACCACGACCAGACGATGGTCAGTGGCAGACACGACAAACAGCGCCGCGCGGAAAGGAAGGTCTTCGGCTAGGTCGAAAGCATGCTGACCCCGAACACGCGCTGCGTCGGATATTTGAAGTTCCGTCCAGGTGGTGGCGTCAATGATGTCCCAGTCGAAGTCAGTCTCAGCTGCAAGGACACGCTGCTCCGGCACACCAGCCACCGCTGGAAACACTGTCCGCAGACTCTCGTGCCGCTCCACAACATCAGCGATCGCCGCGCGCAGCGCACAGACATCCAAAGAACCGGTAATCTGAATCAGTAGCGGTATGTTGTACGTCGCCGACTGCCCTTCCATCTGGTGGATGAACCACAGCCGACGCTGAGCGAACGACAACGGCAATCGCTTGGGACGAGCTACTGGGACCCATGCCACGCCGCCACCCGGCGATCCACCCACCAACCGTGCGAACCCCGATACCGTTGAGGCTTCCCAGAGCGCCTTCACGCCGATCGATGAATCAAACGACTCCTGCACGGCCGCGATCACTCGCATCGCCGATAGCGAATTTCCGCCGAGGTCGAAGAACGAGTCGTCCACCCCTACCCGCGGTAGGTCCAGCACACGCGCAAAGATTTCAGCCAAAATTCCCTCAACCAAGGTCGACGGATTTCGGTAGGATCCGCCTGCGAACTCTGGATTCGGCAATGCCTGCTTGTCTAACTTGCCGTTGACCGTAAGCGGTAGGTCATCGACGATCATCACCACTGTGGGGACCATGTACTCCGGTAGGTGCGCGGCCACATCACCACGCACCACAGCACCATTTACTTTTGGACCGGTCTCCGCAGGTACGACGTAGCCGATCAGCTGCTTGCCCGAACTCGAAGACCTCACCACGACCGCGGCGCGCTCCACCCCCGCGACACGGGAAAGAGCAGCCTCGACCTCACCCGGTTCAACACGAAAACCACGGATCTTCACCTGGTCGTCCGAGCGGCCCACATACTCCAGCTCGCCCTCGCGGTTCCACCGCACTACGTCACCCGTCCGGTACATCCGCGAGCCCGGCGGGCCGAGCGGAGAAGCAACAAACCGCGACGCCGTCAGCCCCATGCGTTTCAAGTAGCCCAGGCCGACACCATGACCTGCCACATACAACTCTCCGACTACTCCTACCGGCACGCGGCGGAGACCGGTATTCAATACGAAGAAGGCAAGGTCAGCAAGCGGACCGCCCACGGGACTGACATGGCTGTCGAGGTCAGAAGAAACGATCCTCCGGAACGATGCGTGGACGGTGGTCTCTGTGGTGCCGTACATGTTGATCAGGTGCGGCCAGGAATCCAGCTGATCTAGCCAAGGTCGCAACTTCGACGGTTCGAGAGCTTCGCCTGCGAAGACAATCGCTTCTAGACCGCTCAGCCGAGACTCGCCCGGCCGGCGCATGTCGACTGCCTGCAGAGCATAAAATGCTGACGGTGTCTGACTCAGAACGGATACGTTCTGGTCTCGCAGTAGTTGATGAAAGTCGTTGGCGGACTGGGCAATTTCTCCAGGTACGACAACCAGTCGGCCACCGTGTAGCAGCGCGCCCCACATCTCCCATACCGACACATCGAACGCGTAGGAGTGGAAGAGTGACCACACCTGGTTTGAGGACGGCACGAACCCCGGAGCCGTCGAGCTGAACAATCGCGTGACGCTCGCCTGGGTAACGGCAACCCCTTTGGGGACACCGGTGGTACCGGAGGTGTAGATGATGTACGCGACTTGGCCGGCCTCTGGCGCAGGCAGAGCCGTAACCGGCTGCACGGCAATCGCGTCGTCGTCGACATCCACAACTTCGATACCAAAACAGTCTACCCGGCAAGTCAGTTCGGCAGTGGTCACGAGGGCAGCTGGAGCGGCATCGCCCAAGATGAACGCCACCCGCTCATCGGGGTGCTTGATGTCAATGGGTACATAGGTTGCGCCCAGTTTCAACACTGCCAGGATCGCGATTACTGTCTTGTTGGAACGCGGGAGCATGAGAGCAACAACTTCTCCTCCGCGTACCCCACGAACGGCTAGTAGATGTGCCAGTTGCGTGGAGGCCTCGTCAACTTCCCTGTAAGTCCATACCTGATCCTCGAAAACCATGGCGTGCGCTTCCGGCGCTCGATTCGCCTGTGCTGCAAACAGTTCGGCTATGGATATACTGGCGGCAGTCTGAGAGTGCGCAGAACGATTGCCCAGGCGGTCAAGATGAGTGTGTTCGTTTCTGTCTAGTACGTCGATCGAGATGACTGGCTGGTCGATCACGGCGATCATCTCGGCGATGATTCGCCCAAGCCTGACGATCATGGTCTCGACCGATGCAGCGTCGTAGACATCAGAGCGGTACTCGACCACTCCGTCGATTCCCTGCGGCTCGCCGAACTCGGAGTACCGCTCCCGGAGACTGAAGGTCAAGTCCATCCGGGCCTGTCGAGAAATGGTGGGTACCGCCTCTGCCAGCACCCCCGGCAAGTCCAACTCCGTGGAGATCTGGTTCTGCCATCCGAGCATGACCTGGACCAGTGGGTGATGCGATTGTGACCGAGCAGGTTTGACGAGATCCACCAGCGCGTCGAACGGGACATCCTGGTGGGCCAATGCGTCCAAAACCGCGTCCCGTACTTTTTGCAAGAGGCGACGGAACGTCGAACTGGCAGACACATCAACGCGGAGCACTACTGTGTTGGCGAAGAAACCGACCATCTCCGCAAGATCAGCGTCACGTCGGCCCGTAGTTGGAACACCGAAAGCGACATCGGAGGTGCCGCTTAGTTCGGACAACAGCACCGCCAGCGCCGTCGAAATCACCATGAAGCCGGTAGAACGATGCTCCCGGGCCAACTGTCGCACCTGCTCTTGCATCGACACGGGCCATTCGATGGGGATTCGATTGCCTCGATAGTCGGCCACGACCGGATAAGGGCGGTCGGTTGGGAGCTCAAGCCGCCCCTCGTATCCGGCTAGCGTGTTCTTCCAGTAAAGGAGGTGCCGGCTCAGCGCACTGTCGGGGTCGGACTCGTCGCCGAGCGACTCACGCTGACGGAGCGTGTAATCCCGATATCGCAATGGCAACGGCACCCAGGCAGGCACCTCTACGCCCACATGGGCCCTGTACGCCAGCCCGACGTCGCGTACGAGGGGCGTGAGGGACTGGCCGTCTGACGCGATGTGATGCATCAGGAGCACCAATACATGCTGATCGGCCGATAGTCTGAAGAGCTGCGCTCGGAACGGAATCTCAAAGCTGAGGTCGAATTTGTATCCCACTGCCTGTGCGACTGCATCGTTCAACGCGTCTGTCGACCACCCTGACGCTTCGACTACGTCCCAGCCGAAGTCTGCGTCGGCCGAGCCAAGAACACGCTGCTCCGGCACACCCTCATGGGAGGGGAAAACAGTCCGCAAACTTTCGTGTCGACTCACGACATCGCCGATTGCCCTGCCCAGCGAATGAACACTGAGCTCACCAGTCAGGCGTAAGACCAGAGGAATATTGTAAGTTGACGACAATCCCTCCAACTGGTGGATAAACCACAGCCTACGCTGCGCAAAAGACAACGGGATCAATGCTCAACCCTTTCAGCGCCCAGCAAAACACTTCCTTGCGAACCACTCGGGTGACCACCCTCAGCGTTAGATTCAGACCCGAAATATTTCATCAGCAAGCTACAACAAGTCGACGAGCTCGGCCGACATAAATTCGCGCATCCCGATGGCCCCCGAAACCAAACCGAAGTACCGAGATGTAAGTTCGGGCGAATTGGCAATGGCATGCAGCATGCGCAACCGGGACTTCGTCGGTTGAAGCTTCGCCAGGGCGAGAGTACTCATGTACGGCTCCTCTAGAACAGCTCCTGTCGACAGTGCAAAGTGCACCATCGCCTCATCTACTGCGACCGAGTTCCCGACATCCACCCCGGAAATAGAATCGGTGAGCAGGTCGGCTTGAATCAGCGCATTGGTGATGCCGCGGGCGCTGATCGAGTCAAGGTGGTGAGCCGCATCCCCCGTCAATGCCCAGCCCGGACCGTGCGATTTACGGAAATAGTTGCGTTGGTCCCCCGTACCCCACCACCGATCCACTCGGTCGAGTGCCATAATTTGTTCGTATAAATCCGGCGCTGTCGATTCGATCGCGGACAAGTACGCCCTCTGCGGGTCCCGCCGAACGACCGAGAATTCGCTCTGCGGCAGGTAAGCTGCCACAATTGTCAGGTCGTCATGTGTTGGAATACGGGCTATCCAGCGGCCGACTCGCTCATGGAATCCGAATCCTGTTCGCAAGCCTTGCCAGAAGGTGTAGTACACGCAGCTTGCTATGGGTGCCGATCGGAGGATCGGTGCCTGAACAAGTTCCGCGACCTTTGATCGCATACCGTCGGCCCCAATAACCAATCGAGCAGACACCGATGTGGTCGAATTTCCACTCCGGAGGCGAACTCCGGCGACGCGTTCGTCGTGCCAAATCAATTCTAGGACCGACGTCCGATCCGAGAACTCCGCGCCCGCTGACACGGCAGCTCGAATGAGTAGATCGTCGAGTATGTACCGCCGTGGTGCGTAAGCGGCATTAACACCGTCCTTCGCCGGGGTAGCAGCGATCAGACTCAGTCCATCCACATCGTGACTAATAGTGCCCAAAGGCGGACAACCGGAGGCCACAACATCATCGAGCATCCCCCACTGTGCGAGTCTCACGACCCCAGGGTGCTGGATATACAACGTGGACATGGTGTCCGCCGGAAAGGAGGCCCTATCGACCAGCAGAACACTTCGCCCCTGTCTGGCTAACAGCAGTGCCACCGAAGCGCCGGCACATCGCGCCCCAACAACAACAACGTCGTAATCCATTACCAACCTTCTGGCTTTCTCTGGCGATGACACCGACTTGGTCACGTTCGCCGGTCGGCTCTTTTGCCGGATTTTGGTCCGGAAGCAATCCCCCGGAATCCCAACTTCATTCCGAAGGTAGAACGATTGACCTGCTCGACGAGTCGGAATGGCGGCGGACAAGGTGCGTGAGAGCAGTAGCACAATTTATAAACTCCGCTTGCATCCGTAAACCGATGAACAGACCAGGCCGAAATGGCTGAGCCGGTGCGAAATTGAAGGTTTACAAATGGCGGGCACGGAATGCTCTTTTGGCGCAAAAGGCTCCCGGGCCGTGGGTTCCGTCGGTGCGTCCGACATGTCCCCATCAGAAGTTGTTGTAGTCACCATGGCTGTACTCCCGCATGAACGAAGCTAGTTCTTTGCCTCGCCCGGCGTGGTTCGCGCTGAAGTGGTCCGCCACCCGTCGCCTGGTCTCGAGGTTCTGCTCCTGGCTGAGCTTGAACATGCCATCCGCCGATTCCACCTCAAAACTGAATGCACCCACAGCCGGACCGATCCTTCGGTAGTGGTCCAGCGAACTGTCCATCTCCCACCCGCTGCCGAATTTCTGCTCGTACGTACTGACTGTCAATTGAACGACCTTGAGCGTCTCCTCGAAATCGGCAACAGGTTGCAGCTTTCCTCGGAGATGTACCGAGACGTAGTTCCAGGTCGGTGCTACAGAATCGCGTTGGTAGACACTTGGGGTGACATACCCATGAGGCCCGGTGAAAATAAGTTGGGCATCCGCACCGTCGACGAGCGAGTCCCAGTGGGGATTGGCCCGGTTCATGTGCCCAAACAGTGTCGATCCTTCTAAGTCCTCGCTCTCTGAAGGGGCGCAGGGAGCACAGATGACTGGCAAATGGGTGGCGTACGGGGCCTTGGGGCCGTTTGAGATCAGAGCCGCAAAAGGGTACTGCGCAACCACGCGGCGCAGCCATGTCCGATCACTTGCCTTGTAGATCCGGGGGACGTACATGGTCATCTCCTGAGAATGGATTGGGCGATTTCACCGGATCTGACTGCAGTGTTGGACAGGAGACCAGCAGAAAGTCCATGGCTGTGTTCGGTACTGGCACCGTGCACATAGATACCGGCGCGCACCGCATCCGACGTCGTCACTCGGTAGTCGCGTCCCACGCTGAGCCGTCCCTGCTCGTCGTGCTTACATTCGCGCATCAGGCCCTGGAGTAGCGGTGCCGGGTCACTTGGCCGGTAGCCGGTGGCGTAGACGATCACGTCTGCTTCGATGGTATGGGTCAGACCGGTGGCCGAGGATGTGACCTCGACCCGTACGCCGTCTGTGTCCTCGTCGACGGATGTGACGCGCGAGGTGTTGATCATCCGTAACCGCTGTTTGCCCAGGACCTTCTCCTGGTAGCTCTTGAGATACAGCGACTGTGAAATATCGAGATCGACCACTGAGTAATTGGTGTTGGCGTGGTATTCGAGGAGCCTCTGCTTCTCGTCGGTCGGAGCGGAGAAGAACCGGTCAACTCCCTCCGGATCGAAAATTCCATTCGCATACGGGCTGTCATCGGCGACGCTGTAGCCGTAGCGGGACAGGACGGTGTGCACATTGGCGCGAGGGAAAGTCCGATGAAGGTAGTCAGCAACTTCGGCGGCACTTTGGCCAGAGCCCACGACGACAAAATTTTGAGGGACGTATGTAACTGCGGCTGCTCTGCCCAGCAGTTGGGAGCTGTGCCAGATCCGCTCAGATCTGTTGACACCATCGGGAAGTCGAGGCGTCAAACCCATTCCGATCACGATGTTCCGCGCCCGCTGAACAACGTCATCTGGGCCGACTACATCGACGTACTCCACCACGCCATTCTCGACTACTGGTCGGATGTCTTTGATCTCGGACCCGTACGAGACGTTTGACTGAAATTGGCTAGCTGCCCACTCCAGGTAGTCATGAAACTCCACCCGCAGTGGGTAGAGAGTTTTGCTGTTGATGAACTCAGCAATTCTCTCTTTCTCTCGGAGGTAGGACACAAACGTATACCGACTCATCGGATTGCGCATGGTGGCAAGGTCTTTGAGAAAAGAGACCTGCATGGTCGCATCCTCCATGAGCATCCCACGGTGCCAGCCGAAACGAGGCTGGAGCTCGTAGAACTTCATGCTGAACTTTGCCGGCACCGGTCCGGGCTGGATGGACTCTTGAAGAGCTATCGCGAGAGCGAGGTTGGAGGGTCCAAAACCGACCCCAACAACGTCCGCGACGGACGAGCCTGACTGTGCTCCCATCGAGCTACGACCTAATTTCGTTGTGGTAGGCATCGGCTGGGATGCCCTCAACCGAATTGGTCGTTCCCGGCCGCATAGTTGGTCCGACATTAGTTGTCTGGCTGCGGTTTTCGGCCTGAGCAATGGCGAGTGACTTGGGGCGCAAATCGGTCCAGTGGGTGTCGACGTACTCCAGACAAGCAGTCCGCTTGGCCTCGCCGAACACTCTTGACCAACCGGCCGGGACGTCGATAAAGACCGGCCAGAGAGAGTGCTGCCCCTCCTCGTTGGTGAGAACGAAATAGCTGCCGTCTTCATCGTCGAACGGATTGCTCATGGTCCTCGCTTACTCGGAGAGTTGCAGTACGCCTGCTGTGCATTTCGGTACCAGTCGAGTCTGCCTAGCAGCGAATACGTTGGTCCCCTTTGTGGCACGAAGGGAGTAGGTAATACCTCAGAAAACTACAACTTTGGATGTAGTTTTAGCGAAGACAAGTCCGGGCAGAAACCTTCGTGCACTGCGACAGCTAGGCTCCGGCTGTGTCAGATGGGTGGTCGTATCGGTGTGAGTCGGTCAAGCACGGCACACAGGTAGGTCGTCCTGGGGGCGCGTCGAGTCCCGCAAGAAATGCATGGTTGTGCTTCGTGGAGGCCAGACCGCAGGTCCAAGGTGTCTATCTGCTTCGATTCGCGGTTGGAATTGCCGGCGTATCAGCGACTGCAGGGCCTGTCGGTGTCGGACAATTAGCGGCCGGCGCGTTGACCTGGTGGGCCGTCGTGATATCGACGTACTTGTTCAATGGTGTGACTGACGTCCTTGAGGATGTGGCAAACGCGTCGCAGCGACCGATTGCGCGGGGGGAACTGGCAGTCCGTACAGCCCGGTGGGTCAGCGTGGCTACGGCGATCACAGCCCTGCTGATGGCTGCAGTTGCGGGGCGCGAGATGTGGTGCTGGACCTTCGCCTTCCTGACGCTTGGGTGGGTGTACTCGGCACCGCCACTGGCTGCCAAGCGTTGGAGTTTGTCTTCTTCTGTAGTGATATTCGGCCTCGGCTGGGCAAGTTATGCTGCCGGAGCGGCCGCCGGCGGCGGAGGATTTGGGCGTACGGAACAAGTCTTCTGCGCATCGATGGCAACATGGATGGCGTTGGTGGGAGCGGTCGTGAAGGACCTATCCGATGCCCACGGGGACGCCATTGGTGGGAGGCGCACTCTGGCAGCGCAACGTGGACTCAGCTCTGCACGGCGGCTGGCCATATTCGGAACGACTGTCGTTGGAGTATGCGCACCGATCGCCTCACTGCTATGGGCACCGCTCGCACTGTTCGGAACATTGCCGTTGACTGCTGGAGCTCTCTGGGTGATGGCGCTATGCGCGCGGGCGAACGACTATGACCTGAAGGCACGGCGCTGCGGGTACCGCGCTTTCATGGCCACCCAGTACGCAGCAAACCTCGCGATGCTCGGCACCCTCCTGGTGCGCGCGGTATGAAATTGCGGGCCGCTAGATGCGGCTGCCGAATAGCCTGTGCAACGCGTCCATACGGGACGACGCCCCAAGTTTCAGATAGGCGTTGGACAGATGCCGCTTGACTGTGAGCTCTGAAATATTCAGAGTGCGAGCGATCTGCCGGTTGGTCATCGCGAACGCCACAGCCTCCAAGACTTCAAGCTCCCGGTTGGTCAAAGATGCGTCTGACGCGGCCTCAAGCACTCGAAGTTGCCTGTCCCTCAAATGGCCTCGGGTCTCCTCGTAGCTGAGCATGCCCGTGTGAAGGCGGCCACCGGCAGCAAGGCGAAAAGCGGCGTTGATGCGTCTCCAGACCCCAGGTCGGTGTGTCAAGGGTGCCTCTTTGGCGGCCAGCTCTATTGCAGGCTCAAGGGATGACCACAGAATCTCCACAGCTCGCACGGACTCCGAAGCCGGTATTGCCTGTAGGGCTCGATGCGAGCCGAGCAACCGGGTGTACTCGTCTGGAATCGCCGACCGAGTAGTCGAAGACGTGGGAAGGCCTAATGCATCTACGCACTCGTTGAGGATTGCCAGTGCTTGGCGGCGGCACTGTGACCACACCCCCGGATTGATCCCGAGGGGACTATTCTCGCGTAGCAAAGTGGTTCTGTACGCCGTCACTACCTCTGGAATCGCGGCCCGTAGCGACGCCGCAGCCATTGCGTAAGGCATATGTTCCCCGAACTCCTGTTCCCTAGCCCAGGATACAAGACCATATGGTCCGTTGCCGTGCAATAGCGAGCCATGGATGCGTTGAGGGTTCGACCTACTGTTTCGTGTAGATGAATGTCAGGCTTCGTGAAGGTCTTGACGTCACCGGGTGGGTAGGCGGAGCAGAGCGGTCACTGCTTCCGGAGCAGAATCTATCGTGTTGGCCAATCGTTGCTGTACTGCTCAGAGACCGTCTCGTGGTCACGATAGAGCTGTTTACGTTTGCGCTTCGAGAGGCGGTCGCCGAAAACGATACCGTTGATGTGATCGGTTTCGTGTTGGAAACAACGCCCGAGCGTGCCGCCTGCGTTGAGTTCGATCTGGTTACCGTACTGGTCCTGTCCTCGACAGATAGAGAACTCTGGCCGTGCGAGGTCGGTGTATGCGCCGGGGAGGGACAAGCATCCTTCACCGAAATCGATGAGGTGTCGATCGTTTCCTTCGGCGAGTTCGACTACCGGATTGCAGACGACACCAGTTCGCCGTGTCCCGGTCTCGTCACTGCAATCGTAGATGAACACCGCAAGGTCGATGCCTACCTGCTGAGCGGCGAGGCCGGCACCGTCCGCAGCAGTATTGGTCGCGAACATATCGGCAAGCAGACTTTGCAGATCAGGACCGAAGTCGGTCACCGGTCGAGCCGATGTGTGCAGGACAGGGTCGCCCCATCGGACGATTGGTCGAGCATTGCCGAGGCGCAGAAGTTCAGAGACAGGCATGACTCGTATGCTCCACCCTGGCTACGTTAGAAGCAACCGATGAGGTTTGTTTTGGGCGCGTATCACGTTTTGTGGCCGTCATCATGGTGCGGAGTGGCTCGACGAGAGCATCCGATCGCGCAGGGCCCATGACAAGTGACCGTCTCTATTCCGATTCTTCGCCGGTGTCGATGGCTCCGTCGATGGGTCCGGTCTGGGGGTCTTCGGCTTGGACGGCGCGAAAGTCGGCGCGCGGCATGATGTCTGGATGAAATTGCCATGGTGCGCGGCGTTCTCGTCGGTGTGGTGGCGGTGAGGCCTTTTCGGTGGGCATGTCTGTTTGTTCCTTTCGCTGATGGTCAGTCCGTGTCGATGTCTTCGAGTTGCACGACGAGCCTTTCCCTGACCCTCTGACCTGGTCGCTCGTAGGGGACGAAGTGCGAGTTGACGACTCGGTAGCGGGTGCCCCGTGGGAGGAGGTGGCTCGTGTCGTCGCCCTTGTCCGATGCTCCGAGGTACAGCCCTCGTGTTGTTTGGATCTCGAATACGGCGTCCGTCGGATGGCTGTGTGCGTCGAGTTCGTGGATCGAGTGGCGGGCGCCGGTGAAGCGGTCGAAAGCTATGACCGAGCCGGGTGAGAGGGTCTCGGGTAGCTCGGATGGATGGATGACGGCGTGGGGCAAGCTCACAACGGTGTAGACCAGGTGTCCACGTCCGGACTCACGCTCGTATCGCTGGATTGCGCGGTCGACTCTCTGGATGTGGCGGCGCTGGTCGTCGTCGAGCCGAACTGCATCACCGTTGACATCGGACAATGCGTCGTTGGTGCGTTTCCAATTTTCTGGATCTCCGATCAGTGTGCTCATCGCACGGTGCTGGGCTCGGGGAACGCTCTGCTCGACAGTCCTTTTGGTGGCTGATCGCGCATTGCGCTGGCGGGCGCTGAGGCTTCGACGGAGTTCGATCGCGGCCGGCAGCGAACGTCTTTTTCGTTCGTTCGTGATCGGCGCGGCGGTGTTGCGGGGGAAGGCGCGTTCGAGGTCGCGGCGCGCGCGTGTCAGACCGGGCAGTCCTTCGATGTCGGTATCGAGGCCGCGGGCATGCTCGCGATTCGCGGCTCGGTCGGCGAAGGATGCGTGCGGGAGCACCACCCCTTGCTTCTTCTCCAGCTCTCCGCTGGATCCTCGATCGGGGTCGAACGCGCCCCCGTCTGGGGTGACGCGGTTACGACTACGGCGCGCGGAGGACATCGGACCTCACCCGGAGGGGGTCTTGCGGTCCCGGATACAGAGTCGGTACTGCGGCCCCGCGGGGGGCGGCGGTACCGACTCGACCTGCAGCGCCGCCGAAGTATTCGACAGCGCTGCAGCAAGTGCACGCTCGGCGGACGCCTCCACCGAGCAGTGCGACAGCTTGGGTCATCGTCCCGGCCGGCCGGGCAGGTCGGTTCCGGTTCCTATCGTCCATGCGACATCGACGACGTCGGACAGGGTCCGGCTCAGGTGGCCACAACTCGTGCATACGCCGGGCAGCTTCTGTGAAATCAGATCGAAGAAGTGCTCGTCGCACGCGAGGTGGGCCATGAGCTGTCCGCCGGCGCAGCAATCTTTCATGGCCACCGCCCACCATGCGCCCCGCGGTCCCGCTCCCCCGTCCCTGGGTTCCAGCGCGCAGACGTCGCAGGCCAGCTCGATATGGGTGATCGCGTCGGTTCGGTCGGTGCTCATCGCACAGCCCCCTCTGGTTGTCGACGGGATGTCATGTCAGCTCGCCATGGCGTCGTGCTCGCCGTGCTCGTTGTGGTGATCACTCCGGTGTTCCTCCGACGCCGGTGCGGCATGGTTCTGCTGCCCACTGTCGTGCCCGTGGGGTTCGCCGCCGGTGGCGGCGGTTTCTGCCGGCGGGGTCTGCGTGGGTTCTTTCTTGCTGGTGGCCGGTTTTGCGACTCCCTTCAGTGATGGCCGGACGTAGCCGCCCTTCTTCAGTTGGGCGGTGGTGAAGCCTGCAGCTTTGGCGGCGTCGTAGGCCACGATGAATTCGGCGGTCGAGTCGACATGTTCGGCCTGCGCTTTGGCGACTGCTTCGGCCTTCTGCCGGCTGTTCTCGGCTGCTTCGACAAGGTTGCGCATTGCGGTGAACTGCGGGCCGAGGATCTCGCGGGTGGTTGCATCGGCCTGGTCGGCGGTCTTGGGCATGAGATTCCTTCTTTCATGTTGTGTGCGAGGGACTTTCATTTCCTCTTGGGGAGGAGATTTGTGTGGCCGATCGTGTGGTCAGTTCGCCGGTTCGGTCTCGCCCGCAGTTGTCACCGCGGTGTTGCCGAGACCGCAGAGTTGCGTGGCCGCGACAGCATCACCGCGGGTGATGGGCAAGGCGTATGTCTGCGCCACACGAAGATATTTCGCCGCAAATGCACATGCGAGGTCGTCGTTGCTCGGATGCCACTGAGAAAGCCCACGTTGGGCTCGATGTTCAACTGCCTGCGCGCTGGCGACGATGATGTTGGTCTGTACGTCGCTGACAAAGCGTTGCTGCTGTTCGGGTGCCCATGCAGCAGCACCCAACGCCCACGCCGCGTCCAGCGGGTAGACGTAATCGCTTGCTGCAGCATCTTTCTCAGATGCTGCATCGAATTCGACGGTGACACCGGTGTATGGATCATTCAACACGCCCTGTGCCACAACGCAATTGTCCGTTCCGGCAGCGAATGTGACGGCCTCGAGCTCCGCTGCCAATGCGATGTTCCTGGTGTCGCATCCGTGATCGCTGCCTGGCGGCCGCACGAGAAGTTCCGCCAAGCGCTGACCGTCGGGCCACCTGGCCGTGCTGTCGATATCGTCGACGACGGGCAGGGCGTCGAGAAGGCTCGCAACGGTGATGACGTCGTGGAAGACCTGGGGTGGTGGTGGCGCAGTGTCGGCCTCGTGGTGATCCGTCGTGATCACCACGGCAGCCGCGGCCGCCACAGCGACCATCACGGCTGCGGCAATGGCTGTCCATGCGGTCTGATGTGTCTTCGCCATGATGGCAATCACCTCTTCGGGAGCTGTCGAGTTCGGGGAGGGAAGAAAAAGCAGGACGCAACTGCGCGCAGGCGGATCAGGATGCGACGAGAGTGAGCGCGGTGCCGAGTGCGAGGTACGGGCCCAGCGCGATATGCGACCGTGCAGGCTCGGATCTGATCGCTCGAAGGACCCGCACGACTATCACTCCGACGAAAGCCGTCAGGATCGAGAACACCAGCGCCGCACCGAGGGATGTCCAGCCGACGTAGCCTAGGACCATCGCGAGCGAGACCACCAGTCGCGCATCGCCGATACCGATTCCGCCGCGCAGAAGCACTGCAAGCGCGAAGAACAATATGCCGGCGGCCAGGCCGGCCAGAAGGGCGCGACCGACCGCGCCCCAGGTGCCGTGAACGACACCGGTGAGCAAGATCATTGCTGCAGTTCCGCTGGCGGCCAGATACGCAAGAGCAGTCGGAATCCGTTGCACGCGTTGGTCGATCCACGCAATCCAGGGCACTACCAGAGCCAAGAACAGCATTGCCGCCGGCGGCGCACTCGTCGGAGTACTGACGAAAGCGGAGATGACGCCCCACACGACACCGGAGACGATGACGGGAATTTTCGTCCCCAGCGCCGCCTCGTCGACGGAGATCTCGACCCGTGCACACACCGCGATGACGGTGGTCCGCAGCGCGGCCGACAGAGCTACCCCGACGATCACTGCTATCGCGACAATCGAGACGCGGCCGACAGTCGCAGCAGTTGATGCCTGAGTGCTGGCCCAGGATGCCGACGACGCCTCGATCAAGGCCCATAGGACGCCTGCCGCCAGAGCGACCACGACACTTCTGACGTAGTCGCTACGCAACATCGGCTTCTCGTTCACCATCGGAGCGAGCGGCGTGCACGGCCATCCGGGCACGGTAGCGGACCTTCTTTTTCACCGCTGAGTCGAGATCGATTCCGAGTACGTCGGCCAGGTGCTCGGTTGACCACCGCCGACGGAGCGAAATTCCTACGATCTCGGCTTGCTCTGCAAGAGTGAGCGGCAGTCTCCATTCGCCGCACAGGCGACGGTAGACGGCCGCCTCGTCCACGCCGCGGATGCCTCGGGGCGAATGTGGACGTGCTCGGGGGTCGTCGATTTCGTCATCGTCCCAAGCAAGAGGCGTCGCCCATCCCTGCTCACGGGCTGCATTCCGGACCTGCTCGTCGGGGCCGGGTGTCATGGAGATCTGGTCGTAGACGTCGTTGATGACGGACCAGAGTTCACTGGGGACAACTTGATCCGATGGCAACGTCGAAAGCTTGGGCACCGACAGCCCGGTCAGTTCGGACAGCGCTTGCACCGAGTAGCCCATCGCGACGAGGGCCCGGATCCGTCGCTGAGCTCCGACACCTAAGGTCATCGCCCGTCCCCGGGTGGGGTGGAAGGTGACGTCGAGAATAGCTTTCGAGATGCTTGCGGTGGTCTCGAAGCATTTGTGGTTGGCGACTGTCTCCACATCACTGAGGCTGAGCTTCGTGAGATCGAGGATCATTTGGTCGGGCATACCGCCGAGCCGCAACGACAGCAGGTGGCGGCGGGCGGGTCCGGAGGGTACCGACGAGGCACTCCCGCGGCGGGATGTTCTGTTAGATCCCGCCGCGGGAGTGGAGCGACGTCGCGCACGCGCAGCGTCACTGCCGTCGCTCGTCGGGCCGAAGGAACCACCCCTCGACGTCGTCGAGCGACTCCATGAACCGGTATTCCGGTCAGGATTCATTGTATTGCTATCGGGCACTGCATCACACAGTGCGGGGGAAAGATTGTTTTGCGTACGCGAAACCACGTCGACGTCAGTCATGGTGCATCCCTTTTCAGTTGATGCGGTTGGTCAGACCGCACATCAGATGTTGGGGACACTACCTCGCGGGAGTGCATCGCGTCCAGACCGTCGGGTCGTTTTTCTTCGGTGATGAGAGTTCCTCGGTCGTACAGTCCGCCTGCCGCGACGCCGGTATAGCTATCTGCCTCGGCTCTTGTGCGGCATGCGACGAAGGCCGCGAGCGGGCAGGTCTCGCACGATTCGAGGAGATGCGCTGCAGCGACGGTTGCTTTCCGGCGCCGTTCGAGACGTGGGATCCGTGACTGCAGCAGCTCTGCGACCGCCGTTTCGCGGGCGGCCCAGTTGCTGTCTCGGACACACTGACCGAGCGGCATCGTGAACGATTCTCTGCTCGCGATCGCGCGTAGTTCTGCGCGGCGACCACTGGTGGCTTTCGTTCTCATCCCCGGTCTCCTCGGTGCAGTCGAGCCTGTCGGGCTGAGTAGGCCGAGCGGCCGGCGCTGATCGCGACGGCACCGAGGGCGACGACGACGGCGAGAGCGATGATCAGTCGTCGACCGTCGAGCCCGGCACCGTCCGATGCTGGGATCTGCACCATCGGGGATGCCTCGCTGGCGATCAGAATGGAGTGCTCGACCAGCCAGGCGATTGCCGTCGACCACCACAGGCCTGCGGATCCGAGAGCCATGGTGGCTGCGAGTGGGGCGATCCAGATCAGCGCCATCTGATCGTCGTCGGAGAGGGCTTTGCTGTTGTTGCCGTGTTGGGACATGTGGTTGTTCCTCTTCTGATCGTGTGTGTCGCAGAGTGATTCAGGTGGCGAGGGCAAGGGGGCGACGAACTTGAACAGTCGCGTCGAGAGGAATGTCGAGCACCCCCTCGTCGTCGCCGTCGCCACGCCAGGTCAGCCCGACCATGTCGTCACCCGACTCGTCTCCGTAGATGTCGGGTTCGTTGTCGACGACGACCCAGATCCCGGCGTCCTCGTCGAGGAGAACTAGGTCGCCGGCAACGAGGTCGACCGGAGCAGTGTCTTCGGATTCGCCGTAGCCCTCCCAGTCGTCGACGTCGGTACCGGCGTCGGGGACCACCTGCAGGTGCGGGCGGTCCTTGTGCATCGGAGAGCCCGGGACGCCGGACACGGCTTTTTCTTTCGGCGTCTGCGCGTCGGGCTTGGGCTGGCGAACGGTGGGGGTGTCGAGATTGAGCATTGCCATCGGCGACGATGCGCGACGAGCTGAATCACTGTCCGCGCGCGTCTTTCGCCTGGCGACGGGATCGAGATTGGGATGGTCCGACGCGCGCGCCCAGGGCGCGCCGGAGACGTGATGGAAACGGATCTCTTCGTCGCCGTCCACGGTGCCGCCGGGATCCGGGTCGAGGATCACCAACCGCTCGTGCCGCACTTCGAGAGGACGCAGGCGGTCCAGCACCGCTGCGTCGTCGGCCCCGGGCTCAGTCTTGCGGGGGTCGGGAGTGAAGTAGGTCTGAATTTCGACCGCTTGGTTGTGGTCGTTGACACTGGTCGCCCGCCCACGACATCCGCGCGGGATACCGACTCCAGTGGTTGCCGATTCCCACATCATCAACGCGCCCTGCGGACTCAGACGGCCCATCGATACGCGCTGGCGAAAGTTGTCTCGCATGTCGCCGCCGAAGTACTCGGCATCGGGTCGCTGCGTTCCCAGCACCATGTGGCACTTCGCTGTGCGGCCTTTTCGTCCGATCGACGCCACTTCCTGGAGGGTCTTCGGCTTGGTGGGATCACCCTTACCTTTGATGCTCGAGTACCAGTTGAGCAGGTTGCCTCGGAAGTCGGCGTACTCGTCGATGAACAGAACGACGGGCTCAAAGTCGGCCTCGGTAGCTTCTCCGTTGACGATCAGCGAGTACCGGGTTTCCATGAGATTCCAGAACCGATAGATGACCGCGACCTGGTGCTCCATGTGGCTGGCGACGATCTGTACATTCGGCCAGTCCTGGAAGCCCAAGAACTCGACCCCTTTTCCGTCGACGACCCATACCGGCCAACCGTGCGCGGTGAGCTGTGTCAGCAGGGTGTGTGCGGTGACGGTCTTTCCGGTTCCGGATGCACCGACGAGCATGAAGTGTGGGTCGATCGCCGGCCGCCACACCATGGGGTTGCCGTCCTCGTCCTCGCCGTACGAAATCGCGACCGAGTCGTAGTCGGAGTGCGCGAGGTCGCCGAGATCGGTCGTGGATTCCGCGTCGCCGAGGCCGGCCGGGTTGTAGAGCTTCTTCGGAAAGGTCGGGCGCACCTCGAAACGCACCCAGTCCGTTTCGAGGTTCCAGCGAGCACGCCACCGACCGGGCAGATTGACGCTCACTACTCGTTGTACTCGGGCCCGATAGCCCTCGGACTCGAGTCGATGTCCGACCTCATGGGTGGCTTCGACAGCTACAAGATCCCCGGTGCTCGGGTCCGTCTCGTGTCTGGTGATCTTTCCGGTCGGCCCTAGCAGCGCGAGAATCGTGCGCGTGGCTTTGACGAGTTCGGGCGAGACATGCGTCTCGGAGACGGACCGTGTGTCCGGGACGAGAACGAGACGGCGTTTGCGTGTGTTGTGCTTCTGGATCCGGTACCGGCCCCAGCTCTGCTGGGAGAGCAATTCGACGACGCGGGGCTCCCACTGTTCGTCGAGAAGGAGCGCGGCCGACTGGTAGCGGACGGTGATTCTGCCCGGACGGCCGGGCCACTGGCCGCTCCACCGAGTCGCCGTCAGGACATCACGGGTCGGCGGTGACGCGGTCAGCCGGCAGAGCTGCTCGATCGCACGATCGGTCTCTTCGGCTCGGATCGTGGCGCGATAGCCGTTGTAGCTGACGGCCGCGCCCGCGCCGACGCCGAGTGCTGCTCCACCCCATGCGATCGCTGTGTCGAGGTTCAGGATCGGGCCCAGTGCTGCCGACACGACTCCACCGGCAACGTAGAGCACACAGTTGCGGATCCACGGATTGTTCTGGGGGTCGAGCGAGGGTGCATCACGTAGCGACCGGTATCCGTCGAGGGGTGCCTGAGTCGGGTTGGGTAGCGCGCACATCATGCATCCCGGGTGATCGTGATCAGGATCCCGTCACCGGAAGTTGGGCGCATCGTTGCGGTCAAGGCCACGCTGCGTCGGCCGACTTCGTTGTTGAGATGGGTCGGGTTGTAGTCGAGGGTGAAACGGCACGCGGCGTGAGGCTGGCAGTGCGCAGCGCGGAGAGCCGCATCGACAAGTCTGATCAATCGTTCGTCTTCGGTGTCGACGAGCAGGTTGCTCGAATTCCACTCGACGACGAGCGACCAGACCTCGTCGGTGGTTGCGAGGGTCACGATCCGGTTGGTGGGATCGTCGAGCCTGAGGGTCTCGATCCGAGCGAAGTTCGGCAGCGCTCCTCGATCGATGACAGGACTCAGGGGGCCGGCCGTAGATCGACTGCTCCTCGAACGTGCCCTCGCTACGTGTAGTCGTGTCGGTGCGCTCATGGGGACTCCCTGTCTCGTCGTGCCTTCTCGAGAACAGGTAGATCCAGGTGCGTCGACTTCTGTGACAGCCGCGGTGAATCTTTTTCCGACAACCTTTCATCTCGCGCTGCAGCGCATGCGTTCATGGCCCCATCAGTGGCGCACCGATCGGTCACCAGTGCTCTATCGGTGAGGGTGCGATTGGGGACGGGCAAGTCGCGTTCCGTGTTGCGACTGACCGTCGCGGGAACAGCTATGTGCGCTCGACACCCCTTGACATGGGGGGTACGCTGCAAACGGCGATGCGAAGCGAGTAAGGCTTGCAGCGACCTTCCCACATCCGGGGCATATAACCACCAATTCGCGGCAGCATCGGCGCCTCATCAACTGCTCATCGGATGCGGTTCGATTCCTCTCTTACGCACCCTCGGGCAACGTCCATCCGCCAACCCCAGCGTCGGCGTGACTGCCACGAGATTCGGTATACGCAAGCCACCCCGACCGGCCTGGGGTGGGGCTCCTCCTCGCGGATCCGCGAGCTAAGGGCCGACGGAAGCCGGTTGTCACGTAGCGCGACAGGGCTATGAACGGCGGCACCGATCACGGGAAATAGTGCGTTCCATGTTGCCTGTACAGGGCGATCGGTTCAGTGGCCGGCGACCCTCTCCGGGTCATGTGCGGCGAGGGTCAGAAATCGAGAGTGTCCACACTCCACCCGGCTGCGGTCGGCACTGCCGATACCCACACGGTCGTGGTGGAGTCGACGGGGACCGTGGCATCCGAGGTGACGGCCGATTGCGTTATCTCCGCGACTCGATAGATGCGCTCGGCGGTATCTGCCGGGCATCCGGAGCAGCCGATCGAGACGGTTGCGGTGATTTCGGCGTCTTCTTTCTTCCACTGTTCCCACTGGGCACCGGGGCCTCGCTCGGTCGTTGCAGGGGTGGAGAGTTTTGCAGCGAGGTTGTCGGTGAACCATCGGCGGGCGCGTAGAAACGCGTCGGTCGAGCTCGTGTCGGTGCTGGGGTACCAGGTGAAGGCGGTCGTCAGTGCTTGACGGATTGCGGTCTCCGCGTCTGTGGCGGCGCTGCTGATCGGAGCGGGTACAGCGGTTGTCTCGGTTGGCTGTGTGTTGATTTCGGGTAGCGACGGCGCGGTTGGCGCGCTCGTTGTCTCCGGTGCCGATTCCGGCTCATCGGTGGCGGGTGAGCTGCAGGACCAGGCGATGGTCACCACGGCTACAACGACGAGGAGGACGGCTATAAGACGTCGGCCGGCAAGGGACATCAGATCCTCCGGGCTTTCATTCCAGCCATGAGTGGAGCTTGTTTGACGACGTCTCCGGTGGTGGGGGCGTGGATCATCTGACCGCCGCCGATGTAGATACCGACGTGCCCAGGGCCGTTCGCCTCGAATGATCCGAAGACGAGATCACCGGGCATCGCTTGATCGATCGGGATCTCCGAACCCACTCCCCATTGGGCCTCGGATGTGCGGGGCAGGGTGATGTGCTTGCCCGCGAAGTAGGCGAAACTGGTCAGTCCTGAGCAGTCGAATCCTCCTCGGGAGGGGCCGTTGATATCTCCGCCGCCCCAGACGTAGGGGGTTCCGAGGTACTGGCGTGCAGCCTCGACGACATTGTCTCCGTCAGCTCCGGTCGGCACGAACCGGCCTGTGGAACCTTCGGATGTGTACTGCGCTTGGCCGGCCAGAATCTTCGCCACATAGGGCTGTGTTTGTGTGGTGTAGTCACCGCCGGATGGCATTCCACCGGCTGCGAGCACCGCGGCGGGGCCCGCGTTGTAGGCGGCAATCGTCAGTGCAGTTGGGTCGCCCTTCACTTTTCTCGCGGCGATGGCTGCGGTGATATCTCCGTTGATGGCGCACATGAAGTGGGCTTGTGAGATCACTGCATCTCCGATGGAGTTCGGGTCGGCTCGCCCGTCTCCGTCGTAATCCTTGCCCCACGTTGCCCAGGTTCCCGGCATGAATTGTGCGGGCCCCAACGCTCCGGTGCTCGATACCGGAGCGGACGGGCCGTAGCGGAAACCGTTCTCGGCGGAGAGTTGGGATGCGATCAGGGGAGCACCCACGCCTGGGCACACGGCTCCTGCTTTGCGGATCCACGGCTCGAACTCCGGCGGCACGGATCCGGTTCGGAGATCTCCGCCGGCCGTGCCGAAGCCACAATCGACAGCGGTACCGGCGCCGGTCGGTGAATCAGCGCCGGACGATTGGGGGCTTCCCGCCTGACCGAGTTTGCTCATCGGGTCGATAGCGGTTCCGCCCTGTAAACGGCCGCCTTCCCAGTACTCGAAGTGCAGATGTGGTCCGGTGGAGCCGCCGGCGTTGCCGATGTCGGCGATGTGGTCGCCGACCTTGACCTGTTGTCCCTCCTTGACGAGGACGCCGTTGGGATACATGTGCCCGTACACGGTGGAGACCGGTTTTCCGTCGACGATCGAGTCGAGGACGATCCACATTCCGAAGCCTTGAGCGGGTCCGGCTTTGACCACAGTGCCGTCGAGGGCTGCGTAGATCGGGGTGCCGATCGGGCCCGCGAAGTCGACGCCTTGGTGCATCGTGCCCCACCGCTGCCCGAAGGGGGACGTCATCGTGGTCGTGCCATCGCGGGTCGGCTTGCCGATGGGACCGGACGGGGTCAACGGCGATGCATCATCACCACCGGTACCGGACGAGACCGTGGGGGCACAACCGCTGGAACCTGACGATGTGACGAGTACGACGACCATCAATGGAATGACGACGAGTACACCGAGAGCGGCGATACCGACCGCCAGGGCGAGTTTCCACCATCGACGTGGCGCTTTCGAGTTCGGCGACACCGCTGTCTCAGGCGGGGCCACCAAGGTCATCGCCGTGCGCCTGACGCAGCTCGATGGAGGATTTCCGTCGGATTCGTGGTGGCACCTGGTTGGACGGTCGGTCGGGCACGACGCGGAGCACTCGACGGCCGCGTGGACCGGTCGGGAAGCAGAAGCGGCGAGCCCTCATCGGTGGAGTACTCACGGAATCGTCCGCCTCCAGGGCCGGTCACCGTGGCGCGGCTGGCCCGAACTTCTCGGTTTCCTGGAGTCGACAGTGCGGGAGCGGTGGCCACCGGCCGCTTGATACCGGGTGCGTTCGTTGTCTTGTCGCCGTGAGAGCGGACCGCCGATCGGTCTCCGACGGGGCTGGAGACCGGAGTGTGGGAGTGACCGGAGCCGACGACCGACTGCGTCGGGGGAAGGTCGATGTTGATCGGTTTGCGAAGGCTGGGGTGGGTTTCGGAAGCATTGGTGGTGTCGGTGGCCGCCTGGGTAGCTTTGGCGTCGCTCCGTCGACCGACGACCTTCTTGACGCCCGCGGTTGCAATCTTCCCGGCCGAGTAGACCACGGCAGCAGTTCCAAGTGTGGCTGCGCTGCTGGCGGCTGCCGTCCCGTCGACGAGAGCTTTACTCGCCTTGGCGGTTCGGGCCGTTGCATGGCTGGCTGTCTTGGCCAGTCCCTTTCCACCTTGATAGGCCTGGCGGGCCACTTGTCCGGCGTAGGCAGCTTGGGCGAGGGGGCTGGTCGGTGTCTTGGTCGATATCGCGGTGGGCGCGGCTCCTGGTCTGCTTCCGAGCTTGCGTGCGAGGGCGTCGGAAGCTTTGCGTAGTCCTTTCACTGCGCGGCGGTAGAGAATGATGCCCGCGATCAGAACGATGTCGGTCAGGATGAATTTCATCATCAGCGGAGAGTCGCCGTCTCCTCTGAACAACTGTCCGATCACGATCATGTATCCGACGAGGAACACCACCGCGAAGATAACGATGACCATCGACATCAGCACCGCGGCGAGGGTTTTCCACAATGCTCCGCGGCCGGATCCGGGCAGAATTCCAACGACGGTCACCACAATTCCCTTGACGGCCGATGCGAGGGCGGTGAGTACCGCGAGGATGAGGGTGAACGCCAGAATTGTGGCGAATCCGAGCAGGATGACACCGGCCAGTAGCATCGCGACCCCGGACCCGACCTGTCCCGGTCCGGGGTGATCGGCGAAGTCCTTCATCTGTTTTGCGCCTTCGCCGCCGCAGCCTTTGATGTTGTCTTTGAGGGTGTCTCGTGTGTTGCCGTCTGCTTTTTCGTGGCCGGCGTCCCAGGCTTGAGTGCAACGTTCTCCGTCGGGCGAGCCGTCGATGACTCGGCCGAAGTTCAGCAGTTGGGTGGGTTGCCTGATGAACGTGTCGGCCATCTGTTCCGAGATCTGGTCGATGAGTTCGTCGGAACTCGACGTCGTGTCTCCCTTGTTGGCCAGGCCTGCCGCAAGCTGCACGCCGGCGTCGCGCGCCTGCATGATCAGGCCGTCTTGTCCTGCGACCCGTTCGACTGGATTGGACAGGATCCCCACTGCCGCAGCGGCGATCGCTGCTGCCATCAGGAGTTCGTACACTCCCGTCGTCCACCGTCCGCGAATGACCCACCACGCTCCGATGCCTGCAGCAGCGGTGAGAAGAAGGCCCGTGAGCTGGAACTGATCGGTGACCGTTTGCATGGCATCGCCGATCGAACGGAACGGCGCAGTCAACAATTCGAGCCACTCGAACCGCAAGGCGTAGGTGACGAACCAAATCGCGAAGCCGGTCACCCCGCGGTACACCTCGTACTCGAGCATGATGAAGGTGGAGAACACGGTGTACATCGGGTGCCCGACCGAGCCTTCGTCGATGGACATGAAGTAGTCCCAGACCAGAATTCCGTGAGAGTCACGGACTTCCATCCAGCTGAATGTGCTGTTGGTGGGCAGGGTTTCACCCGGGTCGGCATGAGCCGGTGACGCCAGGGCGATCGCCAGCAGACCGATCATGTGCCAGACAGCGACACCTGTGACGATCGCGCGGCGGATTCGAGATGCCACTACCCACTTGAAGACAGGGCCGAGGAAGCGAGCGAGAACACTGCACCACGACCGCGGGATCCACGACCACAGCACGAGCTCGAGAACCATCTTGACGCCGCCGCCAATCGAACCTGGCCGGCGCACAACTCGTTTCGACATCACCATGTCGCCAACTCCGCAGCGCGCTCGGTAGTCGATTCTTTCGGAGTCGTACTCGCCGCTTGGTATCTCGCTTCCGATGCCGGAAGTAAGACCTTGATGCGGCCGACGTTGCCGGCGGGATCGCGCATGTAGCCCTCTCCGCGGCGATGCGGTGCGACGTATCCGTCTTTGCCTTCGACGGGCGATGTGTTCTCCATCAGCTCTTTGAGCAGTCCGAGATCGTCTTCCCCGACGCCGAGCCACTTCAACGATTTTTGCGCTAGTCGTCGATCCGTCTGCCGGAACACGAGCCGGGTGGGGATGAGCCCTCGCAGCGTCTCGGAGCCGAAGTCTGCTTCGGGGTCGTGCGATCCGAGCATCACCGCGGCGTCGTGTTTGCGGCCGTCTCGAATGAAGTCGATGATGATCTCGACACCTTCGCTCGAGCGCGTCAGGTGATGGCATTCGTCGAGCAGGAAGACCGCGAGGGTGTTGGGGTCCGCGAAGCAAATGCCGCGGGCGATCTGCGCGATGAGGGTGTACATCATTCGCCCTACCCGCTTCTGGAGCGACATCTGCTTGAACAGATGCTCGTTCTCCACTTCTCGCTCCGAGGGCAATTCCAGTGTGTGAGTGCGGAAGACGATGGCTCCTGCGCGTGGATTGAACGGCTCTAGGTCCGGCCGAAACAGCGCTGCTGCATAGGATTTGGTCGCGTAGACCTTCAACTTTCCGGCAAGCTCGGCAGCTCCGTCGAGGGTGCAGTCCTTCTCGAGGTGCGAAACCAGGCCTGGGGTAGTGAAATTGCCGAAGCGAGCGCGGTATTCCGGCTCGAGCACTTGAGACAGCAGTACCCCCAAACGGTCGTCGGGCTGAAGTTGCAACAGCGGCAACAGAATAGACACCGCAACTTCCCCTCCTCGTGCGGGCGAGAACAGCCGAAGAGGGTCCATCGTGACGTCCGGTGCTGCGGTATCGACGACCACCGCGTCGGTGATCGCTTCGGCCCACAGTGCGTATTCGCCCAGAGGGGTCCGGTCGACCACGATGACTTGGCCGCCGCGGTCGACGACCTGGTTACCGGTTGTTTTCAAGTAGCCGGACTTGCCTGATCCCAAGTTGCCACACACTCCCACCGAACCCGAAACGTCACGTGACGCTTTCTTGGCGATGTCGTGGTGCACGACGCCAGTGCGGGCCGAGGAAATGTTGAGTGCGATCAGCGGGCCGTCTCCGTCGCCGAGATCGTTGCGGGTGACCGGTACGTACGCGGCGAAATGTTCGGATGTGGTGATCTGCGCGAACTCGTTGCAGATCGCCGGCGTCGGCACGCCGGGTGTCATTGCCCAGAACAGCTCCTCCTGGAATCCGATCGGTGACTGCAACCTGTAGGTCGAACCCTCGAACTCCTTCGCCAGCTCGCGCTGATATGCGATGGCCGTCTCTTCGTCCGCGGCGGCGACACAGAAGACGGTGGTGGATTGCACTTCCATCTCCATTGCGTCCGCCTCCAGAAGCGCGTTGTATTCCGCGAGGGCGACGGCAGCGTCGTCGAGGACGCTGCCGGTGCTCAATTCGTCTTCTCGCTGGGTGTATTGATCGTTCATCTGCACCAAGGCGCGGCGGTTCTTCTTCAGAACCTCCGATGCAGCGGAGTTCTTGAACCGAATTGCCCAGTCGACATCGACGCCGCCCAGGTTGTCCGCGAGGGTCAGGTACTCCGAGCCTGGAAACAGCGTGCCGCCCGAAGGAGTGGCGGCGAGCACCAGGAAGCACTGATAGCTGGCCGGCGGTGGCGTTACCTCCCACGGCTGGTCGACTTTGAGCACACGCGACAAGGTCGGCGCCTTGGCCCGCCAGCCCGATTCGGGGCGATCGCTTTGAGCCCCTTCGTCGAGCCGCGCGGCAGTGAAGGATCCTCGAGCAGTGCCTGCCGGATGATCTAGAGCGGTGGGCATGTCGGTATCGAGGCCGAGGCCGCGCTGCAGAGCATGTTGGTGCAGCCACACCATCTGGGAGGGGGTTGCGGGGGTCGCATCGTAGAAGGCAGGGATGGCCGCGGCGATCTGCGCGGCCTGAGCTGCGCGGCGTTCTCTCTCCTCGACGGGAATCGACGAGGGCGGCATCCCCAGCAGATCGGCCACCGAGGACCATGCGGCGGACGTTGCGGCCTTGACGGTGTCACCGAAGCCGTGGTTGGCCAGGGGGATGGACAGCCAGTAGATTCGCTGGCCGGGTCGGATCTCCTCCAGGCGGTCGATCGTGGCGTCGCATTCGTCTGCCCACGCGGGATGGAGATCGAGATCGACACCCCGTTCCATGCGCTCGACGATGGTCATTGGGTCCAGACTGACCGCGACACTGAGCAGGAGAGATTCGCCAGGAAGAGCGCGCAGCAACATCTTGTGCATCGCCCGCGCGGTCTGTCGGTCTTCGATCGGCCGGTACCCGTACGGGATTCCGGTCAGGACGTAGTCCGCCCAGACGACTCCGGAGCGGGTCCAGCGCAAGTTCGAGGTGACGAGCCGGTTCGGTTGTTGCATTACGCCTTCTCTCGGGTCGGGGTGGGGGCCGCTGCAGCCATGGCAAGCAGCTGCTGAACGCTGCTCGCCGGTGCCAGGTTGGCGACGCCGAACGCTTCGGCCAGGGCTGGACTCTGCGAGCGCTGGCGTTCGCCGTCCGATCGCGGCCGGGCTGGCGCTGGTGCGATCTTTCGCTCCGGCCGCGGTTGGGTCAGAGGTCTGAATGCTGGTGCGGCCGGCGCTGCGTTGTCGTCGAGCTCCACCGGTGCCGCGGCGTTCTCTACTCGATCGCTGGATGCTCTGATGACTGCTGGTTCACTGATAGCAGCGTCGTGGCTTGGCGGGGTGTCGAGGATGATCACCGACCCCAGTACCGCGTGAGGGCGTTTGATCCGGATCGGCTCGCCATTGATCCTCGACGGTGACATCGCCCCGGTAGCCGCGCGCCCGACACCCCGGACTACTGAGATCGGATTCCGTGCTCCCTGCGGCAGCCTCCCCAACGCCCACAGGGTGCCGCCGGTGACACCGAGGAAGATGACACCGTTGGTGATGACACTGCCCTGCGCCCACAGCGACTGGGTCAGCCACAGCAGTCCGCCTGCAATACCCGCGCCGACGAACTGGGTCAGGGTGTAGGGGCCACCGGGGATCTTTCGGCCGTCTGGCGCTTTGCCGATCAGCTGCGGAAAATTGCGCGCTTTGGTGAACATCTTGACCACGCTCCGCGAGGAGGCCTGCTGTTCGGTCATGGTCGGTCACACTCCTGCGGGGGTCGTTGAATCGAGGTGTTCGTGAGTTGGCCGAGCAGTGTCAGATGAACGCCGCGATCGGATCGGGCACCACGACGACCTCGCTGCTTTGTGGCGAGGCGGAGCCGGGAAGCTCGTCGCCGACACTGTCTTTGACGGCGGTGATGTTCCACATCACCCAGATCAGTGCCCCGCCGACCACGATCGCCACCAGTGTTTTGGCAATGGCGAAGTGACTTTTGAAAGCAATCGCGGCGATGAACCCGGCGACGCCGACGCCCACGAGAGTGCGGATGAGGCCCTGCACCTCCGCACCTTTGTTGTTGGCCCATTCGATGATTCCTTCGGCGACGACGGTCGACGACGGATCGGCCAGGATCGAGGTAATGGTCATTGTTCGTACCTTTCGGATAGGGGGAGCAGAGCGTCAGTTCGGTTGAACGGGCGCTGCGGGAACGGAGGAGGTAGTGCTGGCACCAGTCGAGGTCGGCACCGCAATGGTTGGGGTTGCTGCGCTGAGTCCGGTCGAGTTCGCGAGCAACGGCATCGGGTCGAGCGCGGATACTTCCCACCGGCCACCCCGGGCGATCGCTGTCAGCGGGTATTGCACGGTCGAGGTCTGCGCTCGGTCCGTGGCTGTGACGGTCGCGGTGGCGAGCACCCGTACCGTCGCACCATCTGCCGGGGATCCGGACGCACCCGCCGAGAAGTCGGTGTCCGAGACGAGGTCGTTGATCTGGACACTGGTGTACGGCGCGGGGGTGACGGCACGGATCGGTGTGCCGGGTGAGGTGTAGCGAGAAATTTCTCCGGCACCGGCAACCATTGCCGAGAGGAACTGGCTGATCGACTGGGTGAGCGAGTGATCGAGGCCGACTCGGAATCGGTAGCCGAGTGTGAGGTCACCGCCGGTTGCCGGGGCCGCCACAGCAGCAGGGACTGCTGCAGCCCGCGCGTCGTCTCCCACGAACACGACAGGGACCGAGAAGTATCGACGTTCCGGCTTCGTCGCCGGGTCTGCCCCGATCGGAACCACCGAGACCGACACAACGATCGCGTAGTTCTGGCCGGCCGCCTGTAGCGGTCCTCCTTGCGATGTCGATCCTGTGGGACCCTGATTTCGCGCCGGCGGGTCGATTGCTTTCACGCTCGCGATTCGAGGTTCGGACGCGGTATAGCTCGCCTGAGCCGGAAGCGACATGCCGTCGGTGCGGACGAAGCGCGCGAGGGCTTTCTCGTCTCCTCGCTTGGATTGCAACCACGTCAACACGAAGTCCTGCGCGAGGTCGGTCGCTGCTGCTTCGCGGGCTGTGTCGATGACCGTCTGAGGGTTTGCCTTGCTCTGGATCGGCGTCGTGGACCCGACGCCGGCCAAGACGAGAACCAGTGCCACCACTCCGGAGCCGATCGCCGCGAACAGACCCCACTTCATCGCCTTGGTCGCGACCGCTTGCTTGCCGGCCCACTGATGAAGCTCGGTGGCCGGCGCAGCTTCTGTCGGCTTGTTCGAGCCCTTCTTACGGAGATGGATCTTCATGAGATCTCCTCGTGCCGAGACGGCTCGACCGTGGCGGGTACGAAGCCCTCGTCGACCAATCGCAGAGCGCCTCGACCCCGGGTCGCCATCATCCGTTCGAGCGCTGCCCGCGCCTGCTCGGCCGGCTCACCGAGCACGACCTCGCGGACGCGGCTGGCGATCTCTGCGCTGAGCGGATTGTCGCCGAGTTGCGCCGCGAGGCCGCGGATCTCTTCGGACACCGAGTGCACGCGAGCGGTGTCCGAGAGCAATGCGGCCGACGGATCGTGGTCGTCCATCCGGGGTCCTCCTGTCGGTAGCCCGCCGTGTACGGGCTTCTGAGAACAGGTAGATCCCTTCGCGGGCGGGTCTGTGACAGAGGCGACCGGAAATTTCTCGAACTTTTTTTCACCGCCCCGCTGCGATTCGTCGGGCTGTTATCACCGTCGCCGTGTAACCGCAGGTCACAGCGGTCTATGTCGAACGCGGGGCGCTGCCGTTTTCTGGTTCCGCCGGACCCGGCGGGTATAACAGCTCCGCCTTTTCGAGTAAGAATCCGCAGCTCAGCGGATATAAGGCGCTGTTTGTGTCAGAGGCGATCGAACTTCAGTTGCCTCTATCAGGAGCGCCCCAGTGACCTCGCCGCAGCCTTCCTCGCATTCCTCCACCCCACTCGGATACAGCACATCGCTGTTTACGACGATCAACGCCGAGTGGACCAATCTCTGTGTCGACGCTCTCGCAGGCCGCGAAGTCCGCACGTGGGCCGATCGACACCCCGCATGGTCGTCCGCTCGCTCCGTGGCCGACATCGCTGAGCTTGCCGCTCAGGACAGTGACGCCACCCTGTCCCTTCTGCTCACCGAGCACAGTGCAGGCAGCGCCCTCGCCGGCACAGTTTTGGTCCGGTTGATGCTCCCCAAGCTGGTCCGAATCCATCGCTACGCGCGGCTGGACGGAACCGATCACAGCCGCGAAGAACGTGCCTCGCGTACCATCGCCGCGTTCTACGAGGTGATCGCTTCGCACCGTCCCGGCGGCACTGGGATTGCCGGGGCACTCTCGCTTCGGACGCTGGGTCTGATCACCAAGACCTGCGAATCTGCGGTGGAAACGCCGGCCGAACCCGACCAGCTCCACCGGGTTGCCGACGGATCCGATGACCGCACGACCAGCAATCCGGGGGAGGTATCGGCACGGGAATTGCATTCGGTTCTTGCATGGGCAGTGCAGTCCAAGACCATCACTGCCGACGAGCACTCACTTCTGATCCGTGCATATCTCGTCACCGAAGGTGCCGATCTCGCATCGCTCGCCGTCGAGGAGAACTGCTCACCGGCAGCCCTTCGACAGCGCTTGAGCCGCGCTGTCGCGCGAGTCCGCGACGGAGTAGCAGCACGCACCGGCAACACTCCCTCGCCGGGAAAGCGGACGTTCTTCTACACCCGATCACACCATGAGTCCGCCTTGGCGAGCTGAAGTCCACCTGCACCAACCCCGCTCTCACCTACAAAGGACGCACATCATGACCGCATCTCGTACACGCAAGAGGATCGTTGTCAGCGCAGTCGGGCTCGCCGTCGCTGCCAGCATCGTCGTCATTCCCTCCGCCATTGCCGATCCGCAAGCCGGTGCTCCGGCATGCCCGGACAACATCTTGGTGGCCATACCCGGCACCACGGAAACCAACGAGCAGGCCGATCCGAATGTGCCGGTCGGAATGCTCCGCAACGTCGTGGACCCACTCGACTCCGAGTTCTCATCCCAGGAACTGCAGACATACACAGTTCCCTACGTCGCGACGATCGTGAACGACAAGGCCCAGACCTACGGAACCAGTAAGAAGGAAGCGATCGATCGCGCATCGCAACACATCTCCGAGAAGGCAGCCGAATGCCCGAGCACCAAGTTCGGGCTGACCGGCTTCTCCCAAGGGGCCGACGCCGCGGGAGATCTAGCCAGCAAGATCGGAAACGGCGAGGGCCCGGTGAGCGCCGATCGCATCTTTGCCGTGGGCCTGATGGCCGACCCCGGCCAGAGCCCGACCGCCGGCGTTCAACTCGGAACCAAGACCACCGGCAACGGCTTCGTCGGTGCGCGACCCAAGGGATTCGGAGCTCTCAACAACGTCACCGCCAGCGTGTGCGATCCCGACGACACGTACTGCAACACCCCCGACGACGCCATCGCCACACAGTTCATCGGGCAACTCGGATCGAAGATCGACGCCACCGATCCCGCGTCTTCGGTCGCCGGAGTCGTCACCACGCTTCTCGGTCTCGACGGCCAACCCCTGACCGACACGCTCGGCAAACTGAACACCGCAGTGACCACAGGCAACATGCTCACCGTGCCGCAGCTCGCACTCGACCTCGCCGGCAACGTCTCAACACTGAGCGCAAAGGTCGCAGAAATGACCATCCCCGGGGCAGACATCGCCCCGATGGCCACCACCGTCTCGCAGCTCACCGATGCAATCCACCGCGGTGACATGTTCGCCGTTCCGGCACTGCTGGCGACCCTCACACCCCAAGTCATCAGCTTCGCGAGCCAATTCAGTTCGATGATCGGGACCGTGGTGTCCAAGCTGCCTATCAACGAGTACATCGCGATCGGCACCACCGCAGCGCGGATCTCCACCAACGCCGCGGCCCAGAACTATGTGGCTCTACCGGCCGATCTCGGCAAACTCGTGGGCCAGGTCAACAACGCGGTCCGCAAGACCCTCCGCGCACTCCCCCTCGACGAGTTCCCCCTTTTGAACCGGCTGGCCGATAATCTCACCCCAGGCCGCGTGCTCGACGAGGTGCTCAACTACGCCACCTCGCTCGCCACCGATTCGCACAACTCCTACGCGAACGAACCGATGGCCGACAACGGTCGAACCGGAGCGGACGAGCTCACCAACCTCTTCCGCACCCGCATCACCAACCCCACGGCACAGATTGCTTCGTAGCCGACCCACCTCCCTACTCGAACACAAGGAACCGTCACGATGCTGACAGAGCTGGACGACCCCGACACCGACATCGCTGTCCGCATCGACGTGCACGACGCTGGGGGTACCAAAACGTGGCACCCCCAGCGCGACGGTCATCTCCTCCTGAACGCCGATCCCGCGGCGTCGACGCACCTCGCACACACCCTCGCCGACACCCTCAGCGGCCACTCTCCGCACGTATGGATGATCACTGGCCCGTCCAGAACCCCCACGTTCTCGACCACCGCGGACACCGACCCGGACCCTGTCGACATCATGGATTCCGTTTGGCGATTCACAACCCAACGCAAAACTCTGATCGACAACGGTCAAGCCACAACCCACGACTTCACCCCCGCATACCTCGTCATCGACTCCCTCGAAGGCGTCGTAGACACCCTCCGCCTCACCTGCAACCGCAGTCTCCAACTCCTGTCCGTCCTCGCTCACCGCGGACACCGCGCCAACGTCTACCTCGCCACGATCACCGATCTCAACGCCCCACGCATCTCCGAAGCGTTGCGGAATTTCGCTGAGCCTCGTCTGCGAGACCGGGACTGTCTGAATAACGGTTGATCCGCTGACCTTGCGTGGCGCGGCCTCACGGAACCGGTGCCTGGTCAATCACGCCACGGAACGAAGGTGGGATTCGAGCGTTCTGATCCGTTCCCGGCCTCGGCCGATGTCGTAGCGGGAAGCTCCGTGCGGCAAAGCAAACTCGATGTTCAGTCGACCGCCATACCCATGGACGATGTAAACAGGAAAGGAAAACCCAGCTGGCGCGGGCCGGCAGTCCTCGAGTTTGAGTCCTGCGGGCGATCGCAATGGTGGAACCGTGCCTCCATTGGTGCAACGAACCTCGTTGGGTTCAGGCAACAGCACTGCCATCTTCGCGGCTGTCAGGGCTTCACTTTGGAGGTGGCCGGCGGCGAGATCGATGTGCAATTCCTCATTTAAACTGCGAGCCAGATCCACGATTTCTACGGACTCGGCCGTAGCCCGATAGACGGGGAAGCCGACAATATTTGTTCCCGCGGTGGAATCCACTGCAGGTGTGACGTGAGGCCTGAGGTCCACAATAAAATGGTAGGCGATGTCGGCGAGCCGAACACTTCTCAGATCTGACTCGGTCCGCATGATAGCGGCAGATACTAGGCCGTTTACCGTAACTCCATGGTGACGTCCGAAGTCGATGAGCCCGGTCGTGACTCGCCTGCTCAAACGACAACGCAGTTGGGTCATCGCACGATGTGGCTCGGTATAGCCAGCCGTCGGCGGCCTGTTTAATGCCGACTCTAATGGTTCGTCATTGCCGACATCGGGTGTGTCGATTCCTCTCTCGGAGAACAGCTTTTCCAGCGACTCGGGATAGCCATGAACAACCGCGTCAGGGGTCTTTCCTTCCACAATGTCGGTGTAGAAAGACCACAGATCGCTGAGCAAATCTACAGAATGGCGACCGTCGGCTATGCAGTGGTGGGTTAGTAAAGTCACACTCGCGCAGGCGGAATCGCCGACGACGTGTAGCCCGGAAAGGGCGCGGCCCGCACTGAGGTTCACCCCGCTCAGCGGCTGACCGGGATCCCCTGTGTGCACGCTGAGGCCGGGCAGCGGACCGGATGGTTTGACGATCATATGGTCTCCATCGATCGTCTCCACGTGCGCAGCCAACACAGGATACGAGCGTCGCAATGTCGCAAATGCCGCCGAGAGCCCCGATATGTTCAAATCGCCGCGAGCCCGCACCGAATACCCGATGAAAACTCCCAAGTCGACGTAGAGCGCCTCACTGGGAGCGAGCCCCCGAATAGAGTAATCCACAGTCACCACAAATTCCTGTCACTTAAATTGCTGTTCGATAGGGGACGTGCAGCTCGATGATCACGAGCCCGGCACCACCAGGAGCGTTTCTGATCATGGGATGGCCTCGGGAGATGGCGCGAACGAGCACCAAAACTAGAACTCACGAAGGTTGTCACGTAGATACACCGACGAATATCCCACCCGCGTTCGCCCAATTCGTTGTAAAGCTGGCACGAGGCCGTCGGTAATCTCAGCGATGAATCGGCGGGTGAGCGAGTTCGACCCGGTATAAATCAAGAATCCGTCACCGCCTACCTCGTCGACGATCTCCCCCATGCGCTCCGCTACGTGATCAGGCGTCCCCACCAGTTCGATAGACGGAGCGAGGTAATCAATGGTCAGCTCGCGCAGAGTTTTACCGCTACCGTGCTGCAGGAAGCTCTCCAGTGATGACTGCTCGCCATTGGTTGTCAAGTCTTGCGGAGGTACTTCGTCGAGCGGAAACTGAGAGAAGTCGATGTCGGTGACGAAAGACAGTTGCAAAAGAATGTTTTCGATGGCCCGGTCGCTGGTCATTCTCCGTTTATTCGCGGCCTGAGCCTCATCCATAGTGGCACCGAGTACTGGCATCGCGATGAAGAGAACCTTGATGTCGTCAGGGTCTCGACCGTGTGCCTGCGCCCGGTTACGGACATCGTCACGAAACTCCCGCATCGTCTCCACGGTGTTGACGTTGGCAACAATCGAGTCGGCGTACTTCGCGGCGAAGTCGCGGCCCTTGGGGGATCCGCCAGCTTGGACGAAAACTGGTTGCCCATTGGGTGGGTGCACCGTGTTGAGCGGACCCGCCGAACGGAAATGCTCCCCAGTGTGGTTCACTGCCCGAACAGTGCCGGGCGCAACATAAGTCCCTGACTCGCGGTCACGGACGATGTTGTCTCGATCCCAGGAATTCCATAGATCTCGGACAAGGTCGACGTACTCATGTGCTACCTCGTAGCGCTTGTCGTGCGGCAGCAGACGATCCATGCCGAAGTTGCGCGCGGCCTGATCTTGACCGGTGGTGACGATGTTCCATCCAAAGCGCCCACCAGCGATGTGGTCGACCGTAGAGACAGTGCGTGCCAGCATGTATGGGGGATAGAAGGCCGTCGACATCGTAGCGATTACGCCTATGCGGTCGGTCGCGGCCGCGATCACCGACGCCAACGGCACTGGGTCGTGTTTCGGCACCCACAGGGCGTGTTTCAGGTACGCATCGAAGGATCGCCCGTATGCATCGGGTACCGACACCGTGTCCTCGAACATCATGTAGTCGAATCCTGCGCGCTCTAGCGACTTCGCCATCTCGACATAGAATCGGCCATCCCATGGCTCTTCAGGCGGCGAGAAGTCGCCGGTGAAATCGTTAGCAAAGAAACCGACAAACCAGCCTAGGTGAAATTTTCGTACAGACATCGACGTGCCTCCAAATTTCGTATACGGACGAACTGGGTGGAACGTGAGCGATATAGAATGCACCGAGGACGGAGCAGATCTACCGGCCAGGCAGAAGTCCCACTAATTAGGGTGAGCGAATGGCCGCGATAGCCCCCTCGATGTCTTTGCAGACGATTACGCGAGACCGGGTTGCGGGGGTGATAAATCCTTCGACGGCAGCGTGCTCGATGTAGGAGAGCAAGGGGCGGTAATACTCGTTGTCGTTCAGCAGTACACAGGGTTTATTGTGAAGCCCCAGGTGTGACCACGTAAGGACCTCGAAGAACTCTTCTGCGGTTCCGACACCGCCGGGGAGGGCAATGAATGCGTCACCGAGTTCGGCCATGAGAGCTTTGCGTTGGTGCATGTCATGGACGACGTGTAGTTCTGTCAGTCCATGATGCGCAGCCTCGGGTATCGCAGTGAAGCTCTCAGGGATCACGCCAACGACGGTTCCGCCGGAGTCCAAGGCCGCGTTCGCGAGGGTGCCCATGAGGCCGACTCGGGCGCCACCATAAACGAGGCGCAGCTTCGATCTAGCAATCGCACGCCCCATCCCCTCTGCGAGCTGTCCATATTTGGTCCCGCGCCCTGGCATAGCTCCGCAGAAGACCGTGACGCTCTTGGGGGTCGGGCGGGCCTGTGCCGAGACCGTAGTCGCGGGCATTGGTCGAAGGTTCATCAGTCGAATGACATTCTGTATCCAGGGGCGAGGATCCTGTATGGGTCGAAGCGACGCTTAGCCCGTGCGATGGCCTGCCATCGCGAACCGAAGTGCGTACACCAATCTCCCGGTGACATGGGGACAGCATTGACTGCGTAGGCCACCCCGCCTACATCCCGAGCCTGTTCATAGAGCAGGCGGTTGCTGGCAATCATTCGGGCTTCGGCCCCTGGGGATGCTGTTCGAAGTACGGCCAACATGAAGAATGTGTCGCAGTGAGGAATCGGAATGAACGGTGCGGTGATCGGTGTTGTTGGAATCGGGTAAACCATGATCAGCCCGGAGTTTCCTAGGTCATCCGTCAATGAGGAGCTGGTAGTTTCGATGAACTGCTCGATCTTGTCTGCCGGGATCAGCAGGCTGGCCCATGGATGTGGATAGAACCACTCACCTGTGTGCCGAAGATCAAGCTCCTGATCCGCCATACGGTTGATAAAGTCACCATAATCTACGTCCGAGTTGTATTCGGCGCACGAATCGTATTGGAGCGATGACAACAGCGCATCGTCGTCTGGCCTTCGTGGTGGGGTGAAGTACTTGGCTAGGTCCAGTCGATAACGTAAGTGGCCGTCGGCATCGACACGAATTCGTCCTTGTACATGGTCGAATAGTCTGTTGGACATGGCGCGGAGTTGGTCGCCAAGGAATACGCCGAGGTTGGAATACTGCAATTTGTACTGTCGAACCGACTCGTGAGCAGCGGTCAGACGGATTGTCGCGTTGACGATTACGCCGAATTGACCGAGGCCGCCGCGCACGGCGTCGAAAAGTTCACTGTTCGATACGGCGGAGCATTCCCGAAAATCTCCCGATCCGGTAACTACAGCAAGAGAGTCCACGTTGTCGGTTTGCAAGCCAAAGCCGTGACTCGATCCCCCGAAGCCGCCGACCGAAAGCGTTCCGCCGACGGTGGTCCCGAGATAGTCGGTGAGTACCGGAGGGGTTTGCTGGCGGCTGAGCGTGGCAGCGACCACGTCGCTCCATCGCACACCCGCATCGATCGTGGCCTGCCCCGATCGAACGTCGTGGACGGTGTTGAACCTTTTCATGTCCAGCACGACTCCGCCATCTGCCTGGCATTGCCCGTAAGTCGAGTGTCCGGATCCGCGCACCGCGAGCGATAGGTTCCGCGCCGCGGTGTAGCGCAGGGCTTCCTGCACGTCGGCCACGGTCCGTGGCACGACAACGACGGACGGTTTCGCATGGATGCAGTTTCCGAAATCAGCCCCGGCGGATGTCAGGTGCACGTCGTCGGTGTGCCAGATCCCGCTCATCTGGCGGTCACACCTGGGGCACCGAAGGTTCTTAAAAATATTTCCTGCTGAAGGACGCCGTGCTCGACATACCGGCCACCCATTGATGCCGCCAGTTCGTCGAGCACCTCCGTGGTGAGGTCTCGGTTGGCCAACTCCTCTGGTGTTACGGAATGCGTGGCGCACCAGTCGAGTACACAGTCCAGACCCGCAACCGAGGCTATGAAGTTGTGCTGATCGCCTAGAACCCACGCTTCCGCCAGTTCGGTGAGTAAATTCCTGCCCGTTGAATCTCCCCGTAACATTTGTCGTGCCCTTGCGCACTGCTGGGCAAAGTAGTGTTGCCTATCAGGAATAGGCATAACATTCACGACAGCTGGGAACGGTAGGTTGGATATCGTTTGCGCGAATCGAAGAATGAGCGATATCGAACCGCCCTCCATTACCACCGCTTCGCCGCGATCAACGTACGAGGTCAGTACTTTTATCAGCCGGTCAAAGGCCTCGTCCGGATCGAAGTTGCCCTGATGTATGGTCCGGTTGTCGAGCCAAACGCGGTTGAGCCCTTCCACTTTCGCGTCGAACGCTCGACCACTGGTGACCAGGAGATCGGAGTAACACTGGATACGGTCGGCAACAACAATCGGAGCCGAGTGACTCAATGCCAACTTGCTCGCTTCGGCGCTCTTTCCAATTCCGGTGGCACCGACGATTGCGTATACGCCGGGTTCCCATCGCACCCGATCAAACCTTGCTTGCGTCTGTGCCATGGTTGATTCCTTCATCCCGATTCCTTTCTCTCGCGGGTCGTGCTCAGCCGAGGAAGGAATTGATCGAATTACTCAGGGAACGGGCGTCAAGTCCGTGAATGTGGTCGTGGTCGTCGGGGGTTCCGTAGTGGCGATCTTCCATCTCACGTCGAACGCCCAGGGAGAGCAGCCGATGGGGATGGCTGACGAGACTGGACGAGACTTGGTGCGCCGAGGTGCCTGCCAGATAGGGCTCGACCAACACGACGTTCGGACGGTTCACGGCTTGCACCGCGGCACACAGGCCCGTGGCGTCGAAGGGGCGAATCGTCGCCGCGTAGAGGATGGTTACGTCGAGCATGGAGGTTGCCGACAGCACCGCATCTAAACAGGGCCCGACTGCGAGGACGACTCCGCGGGTGCCGTACTTGATAGGTGTGAACGATGTCCCTCGGACCGCATGGGGGTAACGGTTGACCTGACTCGACAGCCGTAGGTAGACCCGTCCATCGCCTGGTAGCGATTCGAGGAGAAGATCGGCGGCCTCCTGTGGATGGCCTGGCACGTGAACTGTCCAGTTGGGCATCGAATCGATGACGGTGATATCGCCCGGGGTGAAATGGGAGAAGGCGAACTCCGACAAGTCGTAGGAGGCTCCCCAACTGACCAGGACTGCGCCGACATCTTGCTGGGCGAAGTTCAGCTTTATTTGTTCAAGAGGCCGCTCGACGAGAAAGGCGGCGACTGTGTGTACCACGGGTCGCATGCCACACATGGCGAGCCCGCCGGCTACCCCCATCATCAGCTGTTCCCTGATCCCTACGTTGATCACGCGGTTGGGATCTGCGATCGCGGCCGCTTTGAAGAGGTGGGCTCCGATGTCGGCCAGCACAACTACGGCGCGGGGGTCTGTTTCCAATGCACCAGACATGGTCGTTCCGAATGCGGTCCACATGTCAGTGTGGTTGAAGGACTTTGGTTCTTGCGTGTCTGCGGAATTCATGGCGATTCATCTCTGCTGAATGGACGAACGGGCCGATTGCCGAGTCACGGTGGCGACCACCGCGAGCGGTCTGTCGTTGTGATCTCGATTCAGTGCCGCAGCGATCTCCTCATGGTCAGCACCGTTGATGTTGATTGTGTCCCAACCCTCACCGTCGAACCGTTTATCGATTCCATGCGGCCAACCCATACTTGCCGTGCCGTTGTCCAGGACGATGACCGTCAGTTGGTTCAAGCGCGCGCGTCCTGCAAAAGCCATCGCCTCGTGGTTGCTGCCCTCATCGAACTCTCCATCGCCGATGAGCACGAAGACTCTCGGTGCGTGACGATTTTGTATACGGAGTCCCATCGCGACGCCCACTGCGAGCGGCAAGCCATGGCCGAGCGAGCCACCCGACATTTCTACACCCGAGATTTTGGTTCGATCCGGCGCGAAGCCGAGTGGTGAGTTCTTTGTCGCCCAGGTATCGAGGAGCTCTGGTCGGAGGAACCCTTTGGCCGCAAGTACCGCGTAGTAGGCCATCGGGCCGTGACCTTTGGACAGCAAGAAGCGGTCCCTGTCGTCGTCGTCGGGGCTCTCGGGGGATACGTTGAGGATTTCGTCGTAGAGTACCCACAGCACGTCCATCGTCGATGAGGATGAGAACGAGTGCCTTTCGTCTCCCCGCATACGGGAGATCAGAGCAGGCAGATCGTCATAGCTGAATTCGGTTGGCTCTTGTCGCATCGCATTCTCTTCGAAGCGGATAGCAGTAGCTGGGCAGGAACGTGCAGCCGCGCGTACCAGCGAATGGTTGTCTGGGGAAGGTTTGTCCACGAGCAATGTGACTGTGCCGTCGTTACTCTGCTCGAAGACCTCGGGCGCGACGAGCACGCACTGACCGGAGCCGAAACACCTCCGCTCGTTCACGACGACTTTCATGACCGCTCGCTTCTCACCACGTCAGCTGTAGTTCTTCGAGGCCGAGAACAATGCTGGCGGAGCGGAGCCGAACGTCGTGCGAGGGTGAGAGGGCTAGGTCGGGAAAGCGCCTCAGTACCGCCGGCACGGCCGTGCGCAGGGTCATCCGAGCGAGTGAATGCCCAAGACAGAAATGGACGCCATGCCCGAAGGCGAGGTGACCGGCTACTCCCCTGGTGATATCGAGGTCGTCGGGTCTGTCCGTCAGATTGCTGTCGCGATTAGCGGCCAATAGGGACGGGATGACGAAAGATCCTGCCGGAATGGTCACCCCGGCGATTTGCACCTCGGTTACTGCCATGCGCGGTGGCTGCGAATGGGCGACCGACAACCACCGCAATAATTCCTCAATTCCGGAATTGACGCAGTTCGGGTCCTCGATCATCATGGCGGCTTGTTCCGGGTGATGCAAAAGGGCCAGTACACTGAGGCCGATCATGCTTGCTGTGGTCTCGTGTCCACCGAGCATGATCAGACTGATGATGCTGATAAGTTCGTCGGTGCTGAGGTTGTCGCCAATCTTGCGCGCCAGAATTCCCAACAAGTCGTCACCGGGTTGTTCCTGCGCACGGGTAACCAGGGTGGCCATGTATCGACGGTCTTCTCGCTGGGCAACCGCTCGTTGTTCTGCAGATGCCGACAGATCCAGGAGGCGTGCTGTTCGATCTCGCAATTCGTCGCGATCGGCATAGGGCACTCCCAACAGCTCACACAGTACGAGCAAAGAGACTGGTAGCGCGTAACGGTCCATAAGGTCGGCGGGTTGCCCGGCTTGCTCGAGACCATCCAATGCACTGTCCACTATCTCTGCGATGCGCGGCTGCAGGCGACTGAGCCGGTGCACTGAGAACTCCGCAGCAAGGATATGACGCAAGCGGGTGTGGTCGGGGGGATCGAGTCCGATGAGGTTACCGGCGCGCATGGCGGCTAGTTCATCTTCAATCACATCGCCGCCGCTGGGTATTGCGAACATTGGCGTGTGGGCGTTGCTGAACCGGTTTGAGTCTGCGAAGATTCGCCGGACGTCTTCGTAACGGCAGACGAGAAAAGCCGGGGCCCCGTAGAGTTCTCCTACTGGGATAACACCGTCGCGGTCACGGACCTGGGCGAGCTCTTCGGTCGGGTTCAGGCCGTTGCGTCGCATTTCTAAAGGTAAATCAGCCGTTCCGGCCATACCGGAATCCCTTCGATTGTTTGTAGAAGGACGAAGTGGCGCGCCGATGCCGAGGATCGCTGGCGCGTGGATAACTCGGATATCTCAGGCCACCGCTACAGACGCTCGCACGCGATAACCAAGTAGTCGATGCTGCGTTCGCGGAAGCCCTGGAGGAATGGTTCCTCGACACCTGTGCGCAACGCTGCCTGGTTGCGCAGGTCCCAGTACGGGATGGCTTCGTCGGTGTATCGCTGAACGTGATACGGCACCAGACCATTTGCTGCCAGAGTTTGGAAATAAGTACTGCGGGTGTGCATAGCGCACTGATATTCTTCGTCGATCAACCGTGATGCCTCGGAACGCTCAGCAACTACGTCGTTGCGGCACCAGGTGACTGCGACATAGCGGCCGCCGGGGCGCAGCAACCGGGCGAACTCGGTGAACGCCTCCCCTAGGTCGACACACATCGTGGTTTCGTTGGAGACGATGTAATCGAAGGTGTTGTCCTCGAAGGGGGCCTGAACCATGTTTGCGAAGTGGAATTGCACACGGTCCGAGCTCCCGCGTTCACGGGCCAACTTCTCTGCGAACTCGACATGGTGAGCGCAGTAGTTCACCCCGTCTACCCGGCAGCCGAATCGATCAGCGATTGTGAAGGTCGTTCCGCCTCGCCCCGATCCCGCGTCCATGACACGAGAGCTCGGTGAGACCTCCCCTAATGCATCGACGATAAGGTTGATTTCCAGCGACTCCATCCGGTGAAGTTCGCGCAGGATCAGTGACTCCCGCAGCTCCGCAGGTGCAGCGAGTACAGAGTGATCGTAGTCACCGATTCCGTAGTGGTGGTGGTACAAGCCGTCTTCAGTGCCCAGCAGCAGGTTGATATCGTCGGATTTTTTGGCATCCCAGTAGCGGCGCTGCTGTACGTCATGCTGGCCGAGGACTGCCACGTCGAGGTTCGGCATTTCAGGCTCCTTCAAGTTTGTGGTTTCCGGGTGGATGTCTCAGATGCGTTCGGCCGCAATCACTAGGTAGTTCAGTGAACCGTCGCTGTAGCCGCTGAGGAACGCATCCTCAACGCCGGTGCGGAGTTTGCTGTTGTTGCGTAGCTCCCAGTACGGCATAGCTTCGTGTGTGTACTGAGCCACGCGGTACGGAATCAGGCCGTTTGCCGCGAAGGCCTTGAAGTAAGTGCTTCGGCGGTGCATTCGGCATACGTAATGTTCATCGATCTGCCTTGTCGCGTCCGAGCGTGGGTCGACTGCGTCGTTGCGGCACCAGGTGGTCATTACGTAGCGACCGCCCCGTCGCAGTAGGCGGGAGAACTCGGCCATTGCTTCGTACGCGTCGGCGTACATCGTCGTCTCGTTTGAGACCACGAAATCGAAAGTGTGATCAGGAAATGGTGCCTGCAGCATGTTCCCGAGGTGGAATTGAACGCGGCTATCCCAACCGCGTTTGCGTGCGATCTGCTCGGCGAACGCGACGTGATGTTCGCAAAAATTGACGCCGTCGATTCGGCTCTCCGTCGCTCCAGCGAGACGAAAAGATGTTCCCCCGCGACCTGACCCGGCATCCATGCCGCGAGAGTTGGGCGGCAAAGGACCGAGGGCGTCGAGGATCAGTCCGACTTGATCATTCTCCATTCGATGCAACTCTCGCAAAATCGCGTTCTCTCGCTCCTCACCTACGGAATCCAGAATAGAGCGGTCGAAATCGCCAATCGCGTAGTGATGGTGGTAAAGATCATCATCAGCGCCCAGTAGGAGATTGATGTCATCGGTTGTTTTAGCGTCCCAGTGAGCTTTCAACTCACGTTCATAGCTATCGCGCGCATATTGATCTGCCGAGATCATCACAGTCTCCTTCTTCGGTTCTCCCCATCATTTCTGTATCTCAAGTCGACATGTCGAATGAACCATTGCGACCTGCAAGGTCGGCGACTTGATGATGTCTTCGACGCTACTTATCGAAATTAATTGCGGAAATACCTCCACAGCTCTTCGTCGCGAAGCGACAAAACTTTGGCACCGTGCGACAAGTGGGGTCGAAGTCCCCTACGGGGTCCAGTGCAGGTAGGCACCCATCTGCGCCGGCCGTGAGGAGACCATGGAAGCCGCAACCGGCCAACGATCAAGTCCTCGGAGTCGGGCCCTCCAAAGTCGACAACGACTACAGCCACGTCTACCGCGAGAACCCGCAGATCAATCGTCTTATGCCGTGAAGGCGATGCCCCGATCGGCGCGAGTGCGCGCGGACGTGACGGAGTTGCGTGGTAGCTACCGTGGACGGATAGCCGGACCGTCACTACCTCGAGCAAGGTCAAGAATTTTGTCTTGATGAATCCGTCACCCGGTCGTGTACTTGTTGCCCAGCGAGTTCGATCACGTCGACGCGGCGCGCCGGTACGAGAACCTTCGTTCCGGTCTTGACCACTCGGAATTGATCGGTGGATGTGTTCTCGAATTAGCTGGGTTCCGCGTAAAACCTTCTGAATTCCGAAGGCGAGCAACCCTTCAACTCGCGAAATAGCCGAGAAAGTCTCGACTGGTCACTAAGCCCCCACCGCGCACTGATGTCGCCTATCGGTATCTGTTGTAAGCTTGGGTCGATCAAATCGGCAGCGCACCTTTCAATGCGCTCATATGCTATATAAGCGGACAGAGTTCGCTCCTCTCGCTCGAAAGCGCGATGCAGCTGACGAACCGATACATGTAGTTTGCGCGCGAGTAGGTCGGGATTGAGCGTGGGATCAGAAAGATTCTTCTCGATCATCAAGCGCGCCGTCGCTACGAGGCCGGATTGCTGGTCAGGCGGTGCGTGGCCATGGGGCGGGTGCATTCCTTCCCACGCCAGTAATCGAACGGCTGAGATGACATTATGAGCCGTGAACGTGTTCAGCATTCCAATTTCTCTCGAAGTAGAATGTAAAGTATCTGAGAGTATTTTCCCCGTACCTTCAGCGTTTGGCACAACGCGAAGACCTCGACCCGAGGCGGCGTCGAAGTCTTCTCTTGAGCCCACCCTCTGCCGTAACGTGACTACCGCTAAACAGCTGGCACGGGTTACAGTCATTGTATAACTGTAATCGCTATAGTATAGGCCAATGCCTCCACTCTTCAGCGATATTTGGACGCCGTTCTGCGACAGAATTACTTCGCCCGATAAGACGTATTGAATCCTCACGGAGAATCGTGGATCGGCTTCGAGATCAACCTGTCGACGAGTAATTTCTCCTGGTCCGCACCGAATCGACGCTAAGCTGTCCCCATCGACTATTCGCGCAGTGAGTCGTGTCATACACTGTCGTTCAGGCGCGTGACACGCGGTTCCGTACACGGTGTACAGCTCGTGACTACGCTCTTCGCTAGATGCGTGGTCGGAAGTTTTGATCAGAGTTGTGGCATTGCGGTCGTTATGGGCATTGTCTCGGAACCTTTTTGAAGGTTCTCTATCGGTTGCAGCCATTTTCGCCCCCCGGCGCGAATCGTGTTCGGTCTTTAATTTGCTCATGTCCAGAGTCCGGCAGAACCGGCAACATCAACGGCCACAGGCGACGTGCTGTAACGGCTTCGACAGGTCGAGGCGTCGAGGCCGGATGCCCACTCCACGTTACTGCGGCCTGTTGGTGAAGTGATTGGAGTGATCTCTATGTGGTGTAGTCCGCGTTTATTCGAATGTATTCATCGGTGAGGTCGCAACCGAACACTCTCCAGGTGTCGGTGCCGATTCCGAGGTCTACGTTGATCTCGACGGTGGCAGTTGCAAGGTGTTCACGAACCACCTCGACGGTGTCGTGCTGGTCGAGTGACGAGCTCGGATACACATCGATGTCCGCGAATGCGACTCGGATTCTGTCGGGTTCTATGTCCACCTCGTTGCTACATTTTCCGATAGCCATGAGAACTCGACCCCAGTTGGGGTCTTCACCGTGGATCATCGTCTTGACCAAGGGAGAGTTGATGATCGACTTCCCGACCACGCGCGCTTGGCGCTCGCTCGATGCACCCGAGACCGTAGTGACGATCAGCTTGGTCGCACCTTCGCCGTCGCTGGCAATCATTTTCACCAGATCCGTGCACACTTCCTCGAGAGCCTGCTCGAACTCGGTATCGGGTACCGGGCCGGCGGCACCATTGGCGAAGACCGCCGCTGTGTCGCTGGTGGAGGTGTCGGTGTCGATCGAGACCGAGTTGTAGGTGCGGTCGACAACGTCACGAAAGATTCGGTTGAGCGTGTCCTGGGGGACGTCGGCGTCGGTGAAGACAAACGACAGCATGGTCGCCATGTCCGGTTCTATCATCCCGACGCCCTTCGCGATTCCAACGATGGTGCTGGTGCCGACGGCTCGTTCGGAGACCTTGGCGCGGGTGTCGGTGGTCATGATCGCTCGGGCCACCGCGTGCGCGTCGAGTGGTGTTCCCTGGCCGAGCCCGTCGAGTCCGGCGCGGATGGTGTCCATCGGATATTGCACTCCGATGACTCCGGTGGAGGCCATTATCAGGGCATCGGGTTCGATTCCTACGGTTCGTGCGACGGATGCGCGTATCTCGCTGGCGTTGCGGAGCCCTTCCGCGCCGGTCGCGACGTTGGCGTTCTTCGCCAACACGAGGACCCCGCGCGGACTGGTCTGCTCGATCGAGGTCTTGCTCAAGGTGACGCAGGGGCCCGCGAACAGTGACTTCGTGAAAACGACCGACGAGGTGCACGGCCTGTCGGAGATGACCATGGAGAAGTCGTCTTTACCTTCGTCTGCCAGTCCTAAATGGGTTGTCCAGCAGTGAAACCCTTGTGGGGACGCGGCGCTCATGTCTGCCCTTTCTGATCCGTGTGATGTCGAACTCAGGACGCTCTGCACCATGCCAGCAATGCGCGCCGGTCGGGCTTGCCGACAGACGTTTTCGGCCAGTCGGACATCAGAGTGATCTTTCCGATGAGACCGCAGCTGTTCATCACTTCGGTGACGCGAAGGTGGATTCGTCCGAGGTCTGCCCCGGTGGGTGCCAGGCGGCACAGTACTGTCGTCGGTGTGTCTGCTCCTGTGGCCGTTGGGGCGAAGACGACGACCTCGTCGACCTCGTCGAGTGCGGTGATCTCGTCGACCAGGACGCCTGCCGAACAGAGTTGACCGTGGTTGTTTGTCCATACGTCATCGATGCGGCCCAGGACGTTGATGGCACCGTTGTCGTGGACCATCACCGCGTCCCCGCTTCGATACCAGCCGTCCGTGAATGCGCTCTGTGTACGGTCCGGGTGTCCCCAGTAGCCTTCGGCTCGGTGCGCTCGGCGGAATTCGGGCTCGCCCACTCGATAGGTATCTGCGTCGATTCCGTGGATGGGGCGCACTCGCATCTCCACCCCGGGTAGGGGCCGCAGTTCGGCCGCGCTCTGCAACTGTGGCCGCAGATCTGCGCACATGATGCCGCACTCGGTGGCCCCGTAGAGCCTGCGTAGGTGGACCCCGCACCGCTGGTGGATCAGTCGCGCAGTGGTCGGCGTCAGGAGAGCCCCGCCCGTCAGTGCGGTGGTCAGGTGTTCACCCATTCGCTCCGATGCCGCCGGTGACGCTGCGATCGCGTCGTAGTGCGAGGGAAGGGCGCTCATATAGGTACCGTTCCAGTCGCAAATCGCTCTCGCGTGGGCAGAGGCCGGGAGACCGGCGTCGAGGTGCACCGTGGGTGCTCCCGAGAGCAAGCCCGCGAGAACGTGAACGTCCATCCCGTGCGCGAAATCGAGGGGGTGGATGTTGATGATCACATCGTCGGCTGTCAGACCGAGCTGCTGGCACCAGTCGGTGCGGTCGGCGAACAGCGATTCCTCGGTCCAGTACACCCATTTCGGCTCACCACTCGATCCGGATGTTTCGAGGATTCTTCCTCGCACGGTGTCGTGCTCGGTCACGTCGCATTGACGCGTTGGGTTGCAGTATCGGAGCTTTCGGGTTGCTGCATCGAACACGGAGGCCAGTTCGGGCAGGTCGGGGTCGATGTCGTGGTCGGTAATGGCGTGCCAGCGGCGGCCCAGTGCGCTCAGTCGGTCCCATGCTGGATGCCGCGTCCGGCTCGCCAGGTGCACGCCGCCGGCGGCCATCGTTCCCAGTAGTGCTGCAACGAAGTCTGCGGCCCCGGGGTGATGATCGACGACGACCACGTCGCCTTCGTCGATCACCGGTGCCAGTGCATCACGCCATGCCATCGCCGCGGCCGACAGCTCCCCGAACGTCGTATGGCGTCGTCCCTGGTGAAGTGCGTCCTGATCCTGTTGGGGCATGCTGTTCAGTGCGGCGAGGAACCCTCGCGCGTCAGACATTGATCTGTCCTCGGAACAAGTGTCTGACGCTGCCCGGTTCGATCGTTGTCCGCCCGTGCAGAACCTGTTCGTTGTCGAGGACGAGAAGATCACCCGGGGCCCAGTCGTGCGAGTAGAAGCTGGTACTGCCCCGCAGGTAGGAGTCGAGCCGTGCGAAGACGGCCCGGCTGTCTTCTTCGGTCGAGCCCGCCAGACGGACCGACCATCCTGCGGGGGTGGTCCGTTCCTCGGTGAACGGGAGTGCCACGTTCAACCGCGTTGTCCCCGTTGCTGATCGCACTGCAGGTGGAATCGACAGCCAGCGGTGCGCGACGTCGGGAAAGTGGGATTGGTCGGTGACGTAGTACTCCCAATCCACGTCGGTCACCGTGCTCAGGTCCGGTGGGAGTGTTGCATCGAGTAGATCCGATTGCAGACAGAGTTCTGTGCGTCCGGATCCTGTGGGCTGATCGACTGCATTGCAATACAGCGCAATGTATTTGGGACAGGTCCCGACAAGTGTGCCGTCGGTGTGCAGAGGCAGGGCACTGCGCCCGGTGACGACGCGGTCCGGTAGCGGGCTTGCGTCGAGATCGAGCAGACCTGCGCTTCCGGTGCCGAACCGATGTGTGGCGAGAGTCCCGAGCCCCTGCACGAAGACCTCGAAGTCGCTTCTGCCGAAGTCGACGTCGCCGACCAGAGCGAATCCATCCCGGGTGGCCACTGCCGCGAGATCTCCGGGATCGGTGGCCGTCACCGCTGCTCACCGCCGACCGCAACATCGTGGTTTCCCAGAGGGACCTCATCGAGGGTCTGTGCCCGGATTTGGGCACAGACGGCAGCCAGTTGTTCTCCGAGCGCGCCGTCCAACCCTGCTGACAAACCCGCCCCTTGGTGGATTGCGACTTTTCTCCCGAACGCAGTCTCACGGGGCAGTTGGTAGGCCGCGAGCTCGCGGAGGTAGTACTTTTCGATGCCGTCGACGGTCTTCAGCTGAGCGGGGACACTCTGTTGAAGGTGCAGTAGAGCAGGACTCCAGTACGGGTGGTACATGCGCGGCCCTGGGGTGAATTGGCCGGTCACCATCATTCCTGATGCGCTGGCGTCGTCGATACGTTCGTTCAGATCGCCGGCGACTGCGCCCATACCGAAATCGCTTCCGGCGTTGAGCAGATCGCTGCCGAGTCCGGTCACGAGGTCGGCACCACATGCTCGCGCCAACTCGAAGGCCACTGTCACCAGCAGATGCACGGTGATGACTTCTGCATCATCGGATTGAGTGTGCTGCATGCACGGGTAGATCGCCGCTGTCGATTCCTGTGCGGTGACGTCGATGACGTCGAGCGGCAGACCGACGTGGCGCGCTGTTCGAGAGGCACCGTCGATTTCGTCACCCCAGGGTGTGCGGAGGGTCAGTGCACGGACGTCGGCACCGGCCCTCCACAAGTAGGAGGCGAGGAGTCCGGAGTCGACACCACCGGAGAGCAGTAAGCGAATGGGACGACCCGACGATGCGATTTCCGTTGCTGCAGTGCGTAATCCATGGTCGAGCCACCCCATGGCCTGTTCGAGCGAACACCCTGGGACACCGCCCGACGGCGACGATCGGGGGACAGCGCGGTGCACCGACAACTCTCCGTCGGCGGAGCAGACCAGAGTCGTCCCGGGGCGAAGTGCCGTGGTGGTTCCTGCGCGGTGACCGACACTCGCGGCGGTCGCCGCGAATTGCGCTCCCACCGCCCATGTCCGTGCATCATCGGTGCGGGAGAGAAAGACTCGGCATTCGCCGTGCAGCGGCGTCGTGATCATGACTGTTCCGTCGTTGCGGTTCAGAACGGGGCCGGTATGTCCGCCAACACGGCGGATGCGGCCGCTGTGCGAAAAGACGACCCACCCATGATCGGTTGGGGTCATGGGTTGTCTCCGACAATTGTGCGCATCTTCTGTTGGGCCGCATCGCCTGCAGCGAACCCCGCTCGGTGGCCGGCTATTGCTGCAATACGGGCTCGTTCCATGTCGAGCAGCAGATCGTGGTTGACGAACGCCTTGGTGCGGGCAAACGGCACCGATTGGTACTCGGCCAGTGCCTGTGCTCGGGTGCATCCTGCAGCGAGCGGGTCACTATGGGCTGCAACGAGTTCATCGAGGAGGCCGTCGGAGAGTGCGGTGGTACCGAGCCATCGATCGCACCCGATGATCATTCGATTCGCCACGGCAGGCCCTACTCGGCGTTGCAGGAGCGGAGCTCCGAGTATGCAGGAGATACCCAACTTGAGCTCGGGCATACGGAGGTCCGACGTCGACGTTCCGATGCGCCAGTCGGCGCACAGTGCCAACTGAAGACCGATGCCGATGCAGTATTTGTCGATGACTGCCACGGTCGGTTTCGAGATCGACAGAACTGCTCGATACATGTCCACGCAGGCGTCGATCCATCGGTTGACCTCGGAGCCTCCCGTGAAGTCCTTGACTTCGTTGAAGTCACCGCCGACACCGAAGGATCGACCGTCTCCCCCGTACAGAACCAGCCCCTCGACATCCGGGGTGTCCCCTAGCTGCCAGACCAACTCGGTGATGCCGCGCATCTTGTCTGTGGAGAACGTGTTGTGTCCTTCACCGTCGAATTCGATGATCGCCAAGGGGCCGTTGCGAACTGCAGTACCGCCATGGGCTTCGGGCGACCTGGGCCGATCGTGGGGCTCGTGGGTGGCGGAGGGTGAGTGCAGTGTTCTCACGCTTCGACCAGCTCCCCACGCTTTCGGCGGTCTGCGTCGAGGGCGCGGCGTGTGTAGAGACGTTGTCCCCATTGTTCGCTGTGATCGGCGCTGATAGCGGTGCCGTTGCATATTGTGGTGACGATTCGATGGAATTGAGCCAGTGCGGCGGCGGCGGTGCGTTCGCTCAAGCTCGTCTCGGATTCGCCTGGGACGATGTCGAATCGGTCGACTGCGATGATCGGACCGCCATCTACCTTCGGGGTGATGATGTGGCAGGTGGCCCCGAATTGCGTCTGGTTGTCGTCGATCGCGTAGCGATATCCGCCGATCCCTCGGTAGTTCGGGGTCGCCGGGTGGAAGTTCACGGCCAGTTCCCGCACTCGATCGAGTGTGGCCTCGGACAGGATGAAGTCCGATTTGAAGGACAGAAGCAGGTCGCACCCGTGCCACTGATCGAACGATCGAGTTACTGGATCGCCGTAGTCCCAGGCAAACCAGTCGACGTCGGCGAATCTGCGGCGGAGAAAGTCGTGGGCGAGTTCGCCCCACCGTGATCCGTCGGAGATGAGCAGAACAGAGCGGGTGTCTTTCATCGAGTGACAACTCCTTCGGTGAGTGGGAGAGCCCAGCAGTACGCGAATCCGGCACCTGCTTCGTGTAGAAAGGTGTCTGCCTCTTCGTAATCGGCCAGAGCCGAGCTGTATCGGCCGTATTTCGGGGACGTCCGGCCGATGCATCGAGCGGAGCCCTTGTACAGCTCGACGGTCACTGTGCCCGTCACGCGGTGAGCCAGACGGGCGCAGTAAGCATCGAGTGCTGCACGCAGATCGGTGAACCAGTAGCCGTAGTAGACCAACTCTGCGTACTGGTCGGCGATGGACCGCTTGTGGTGGAGCGTCTCTCGGTCCAGTACGAGTGCTTCGAGATCGGTTCGTGCAGCGAGAAGAACTGTTGCAGCGGGTGCTTCGTAGATTCCGCGGCTCTTGAATCCGACGATGCGGCTCTCGAGAATTTCGGTACGCCCGATACCGTTCGCGGCCGCTGTGTCCCCGAGTTCGCTGACCAGGTCGATCAGGTCGAGCTTGCGGCCGTCGAGAGCGACGGGGATGCCTGCTTCGAACTCGATCGTGATCGTTGTTGGACGATCCGGTGCCTGCACCGGCGCGGTCGTGATCTGCCATGCATCGGGCGGTGGAGCGTGGTCGATGAGGTCGAGATCCCCGCACTCGATGCTGGTGCCCCAGATATTGGTGTCGATGCTGTACGGCGTCGTCTTGCTGACACCCACATCGATACCGTGACGATCGGCGTAGGCAATTTCGCTACCGCGGGAGGTCATTTCCCAATCGATGACAGGTGCGAGGATGTCGAGCTCGGGAGCCAACGCCCGCACGGAGGTGTAGAACCGGACCTGATCGTTTCCCTTGCCCGTGGCACCGTGAGCGACTGCGGATGCACCGCGTTCGCGAGCGATGCTGACCAGCCGCTCGGCGATCAACGGTCGAGACAACGGTGCAGCCAGAAGATATTTTCCCTCGTATGCAGCGCCGGCGGCGAGAGCCGGGATTGCATAGTCGTGGAGGAACAGGTCTCGGACGTCTTCGACGATAACTTCCGACGCGCCGGCCGCGGTTGCGCGCTTCGAGACGGCCTCGAGGTCCTCGATTTGGCCGAGGTTCGCGCAGTACGCGATGACCTCGGTCTGATAGCGCTCTTTGAGCCAGTGCACGGCAACGGATGTGTCCAATCCGCCGGAATATGCCAGGACGATGCTCATACCCCGACCTCCATCGCGAGTTCGGGCACGCTCACGCCGCCGACGACGGATCGCGCTGCTCGTAGGCATTCCGCCTTCGCCTCCCAGAGGCGGGTTCTGGCTTGCCGGATTTCGGCGAGTCTGTCGGTCACGTCGGCCAGGCCTTGCTCCTGCTGTTCGGAGACCCGCGTCGGTCCGGTGGATCCGGCAGAGATGTAGCTGCGCAGTGTGTGGAGCGGATCGCATATCTGCTTCATGTCGACCTCACTGATGTCGATGTCGTGTTCCTCGCGGAGGAAAGTGGTGGTGAACGCGACGTTGCGCAGGGTGTGACCGGCTGCGAGGGCGGCGTTGACGAGGTCACCGGTGATGCGGTGGGCTGTGCGGAAAGGAACGTCGAACCGAGAGACCAAGATGTTGGCGATCTCTGTCGCGGTCGAGAAGTTGTCCCAGCACAGGGCTCTGCCGCGAGCACCGTCGAACGCGGTGTGCAGGTTCTGGCGTCGGCACAGGCGAATGGTGTCGAGGTACGTATCGAGGGCGCCCCAGTAAACCGGTTTGTCCTCCTGCAGGTCGCAGCTGTACCCGAGACCGACCGACTTCTCCATCACCAGCAGTTGCACCAGCGCACCCACCGCGCGACCGGACTTCCCTCGCGCCAGTTCTGCAACCACCGGATTCTTCTTCTGCGGCATGATCGAGCTACCGGTCGCGAACGAATCGTGCACTTCGGCGAGAGCGTATTCGTTCGAGCTCCAGGTGACGATCTCTTCCTGCATGCGAGATAGATTCACAGCACCGCTGGCAGCTGCGCCCGCTACTTCGACTGTCCAGTCCCTCGTCGACGTCGCATCGAGCGCATTGACCATCGGTGCATCGAACCCGAGAAGCCGGGAGGTGTAATCGCGGTCCAGGGCGAATGTAGTTCCGGCGAGCGCACACGCGCCGAGCGGATTGATGTTGATGCGCTTCCAGGCATCCATCAGTCGGGAGGCATCACGCAGCAAGGCCTGTGCGTGCGCAGCCTTCCAAAATGCTACCGAAATCGGTTGCGCTGCCTGCGAATGCGTGTAGCCGGGTAGAACTGCTTCTCGTTCCGACTCGGGGCACCCGAGCAGATCCTGCACGAACATGAGCAGTTCTTCGCTGGCATCGAGCAGCCACTCGCGGGTGACCATGCGTGCGTCGGTCTGCACCTGATCGTTTCGGGACCGTGCGGTGTGCATGCGGCCGCCGACGGGTCCGATCCGTTCGATGAGCATGAATTCGGTGTTGAGGTGCACATCTTCTTGTCGGACGTCGAGCTGCAATCCACCGTCGGCTCGGCTGCTCTCCATGTCGAGCAGCCCAGCGAGAAGCGCTTTGGTGTCGGGTTCGGTGTTGATTCCCGCGCGACCGAGCATCAGAACATGAGCGATGTTCTGCCACAGGTCGTGTTCGAGCATTCTGCTGTCTACCGATGCTGTCTCTGTGTAGCGAAGTACATCGTCGGTGATATCGGTGGAGAATCTTCCACCCCAGAGCTTTTCGCTCATTGATCGGTACCCCTCTGTGTGCGTGATGGTTCGGTTTCGGTACAGGAAAGTTCGGGTTAGGGCACGGCAAAGCCAAGACCTGGCGGGATTGGACGGCCCGGGGCGCGGACCCGGGCCAAGGCGTCGTTACACAATCAAGTCAGGTCGGGCTCGGGTCGAGTAGTTGAAAGAGCGAAGGGAGAAGGGCTCGGACGGCGGGGGTGTTTACTCGAAGGCCAGCCGGACGCCGAATCCCACCAGAACAACACCCAGTCCACGCTCGAGCCACGCCCCCAAGCGGCCCTTCTCCAAGAACCGGCGAGCGGACGAGGCAAGAAGTGCGTACGAGGACAGACATATCAGCGCCACCACGAACTCGATCGACATGAGCAGCATGGACCAAACGAAAACGTTCCCGTCGCGCGGAATGAACTGCGGCAGCACCGCCAGGTAGAACGCACCCATTTTCGGATTCAACAGGTCCGCGACGAAACCGGTCATGAACGCTCGCGACCACTTCGGCTGGTGCGCGTTGTAAGTCGCGGCATCGACGTCGGTGAAGCTGCCCTTGCGCTGCCAGATACTCTGAATTCCTAGAAACACCAGGTAGGCGGCACCTGCGATACGTACCGCGTCGAATGCCCCGGGGACGCTGGTGAGCAAGGACGCCAACCCCACGGCCGCAGCGATGCCCCAGGCCATCGACCCCGTCGCCGCACCCAAAGCTACGGCGATGCCGTGACGCACACCGCCGGTAAGCGAGTGCTTGACCGCCAACATGACGTCAGGACCTGGGATTATTCCGAAGACGATAGCGACGGGGAGATAGGCCAGAACGGGGTTGTTCACGGCAAGAACGGTACGACCGCTCCAGCATCGATGCACGTTTCCTAAGTATCGCTGATCTAGGTTTAGTATTTGTGGATGTACAACCACGATCAGCTCGCCACACTTGCCGCGATCTGCGATTCAGGGTCGTTCGAGGGAGCTGCAACGGCGTTGCACATCTCGTCTTCTGCAGTCAGCCAACGCATTACCGCGCTCGAACGAGCGTCGGGGGCCGCGCTGCTACAGCGAACCAGGCCGGTACTACCCACCAGAAACGGGCAAGCCCTGCTCCGACTCGCGCGGCAGATCGAAGTCCTCACCGTCGACGCCGACGCTGAGCTACGCGGCGGCTCAACGACAACGAATACTGCTGCACCGCTGCGCTTTTCACTTGCTATCAATGCCGATTCGGTCTCGACGTGGTTCCAACCGGTGATGAAAGCGATAGCCGTCGACCGACGGATACTGCTGGACCTCCACATCGAAGATCAGGACCATACAGACGCTCTACTGCGTCAAGGCGCGGTCATGGCCGCCGTGACGACCTCACGCACCGCAGCACCTGGCTGTACGGTCGAACCGCTCGGAGCCATGGTCTATTGGCCCGCGTGCGCACCCTCACTCATTCGCGACGCCGACTCCGACGGTTGCGATCCCAGCCGCCTCCCGATGCTGCGATTCGACAAAAAGGACGACCTGCAACACGCCTATCTACGCAAGATCAAGGCGCACCGTGAGCCCCCGATCCACTACCTCCCATCGAACCGCGAATTCCTGACTGCAGCTCGACTCGGACTCGGGTGGGGCGTGCTACCGGAAGGACAAATCGCACGCGACCTCGCCGACGGGACACTCGTTCACCTCGACCCCGACCACAACGTCACCATTCCCCTGTATTGGCAACGATGGCACCTGCCATCCGAAACCCTCGACAGAATCACAGGCTGGGTACGCGATGCTGCACATAACGCATTGATCGACACACCCAAAGAACGAAAAACAGCGAACCGTCCCCCAGGTCATGCGGTGACCGGCGCGGCAACACCGGAACCTGCGTGAGTCCGGCGGTCATCGGTCCAGCTGTGACGGCTAATTGCACACCCTGATTGGACCAAAGTTGCGGCGATGCACGCCGGTCGCATGGTCCGCCGCCGGGTGCGCGCCTAAGGTCGCCGATCGCTGACCGAGCATACGACGCGGGGCGTTGAGCCTCGACCGAATGCTCCACCACGCATCGAAGTATCGATCGGCGCGGATCCCATAGTGTACGAAAAGCAGTGATTGCTGGCAGCACAACTGAAAAACGTCAAAACAGCTACTGCTGCAGCTTTTTTCAGACTGGGAGTACGCACGGCCTGCGGCGGCGCGGGTCTCTGTTCCGTCAGGGTGAGGCGAGTGCCTCGGACAGGTAACGAATCAGTGCCGCCTTGAGCTCGGTCACGAGCTGGTCCTTCTTGTTAGTTTTTTCTGCGGCGATGACGGGCATCATTCCGCGGGTGATCTGCAAGGCCACCAGCGCGTGGAGGTCGATGCGTTCGCTGGACAGGGTCGGTGCGAGTGCGGCCAAGGTCTGGGCGACCCTCTGGGAGAGTTCGCTCTGCAATGGTACGACTGCGGTATACAGGGCAGGCTGGGTATCTGCTCGCGAGAACAGTTGCAGGAAAGCCGGATTGGCCGCATTGAAGGCGACCATATTGTCGACGGCCCGGTCGATGAACTGCGGTAGAGATTCCACGAAGCCGTCCGGTCGCGGATCGACCGCGGCCGATTGGGCGTCGGTCAACTCCACGACGTAGCGTTCCGCCAATGCTGCGGCGATGTCTTCCTTGTTTCTGAAGAACTGGTACAGCGAACCCGGTGACATGCCCGATTTGCTGGCGATAGCGTTCGTGGTCGCTGCGTCGAACCCGACTTCTCCGAACAACTCCTCCGCACCGTCGAGGATCGCAGCGATGCGCTTGAGTCCGCGATCCTGACGCTTGGGTGCAGGAGAGGTAGTTGGCGTCGAGGTATTCGGCATGTGAACTCCAGGCTTTCCGGTAGACAAGACGAGCTTTCGCTCGTATTCTCGCAAATCACGAGCAATCGCTCGTATCCACGGTAGCAGGGGGACCCGCGATGCCCACCCGATTCGCCACAACTCGACCCGGCCTCACCCTCGTAGTGGCCGGCGTCCTCTTCCTCGTGCTCGCAGCAGTCGCTGCCGGTGCGATGAATGCACTGTCCCTGAACAGGTTCGAGGCGACCAACGCCCCGTCTGCGGCAGCCGAGGCGCTGCTCAACGACACCTTTCAGACCGGCACACCCAACATCACCATCCTCGTCACCGCGAAGACCGGCGACGTCGACAGCTCGGCCGTCGCCGCGGACGGGTTACGTCTGACCGAGTTCGTCGACACCTTCCCCGGCATCGACGACACATGGTCCTACTGGACCGAAGAGGTTCCGACCCTCGCCGCCGGGGACGGCAGCTCGGCGCTGATCCAGGCGTGGGCACCGGGCGACGCCACCGAAATCCGGCAACAGGTCCTTCCCGCTCTCGACGAGGCACTCAGCCGGTCGGCTACCTCGAACATCGACATCGCTCTCGGCGGCAGCGACGAGGTGTTCCGCTCCGTCGCAGAACAATCCAGGACCGACTTTCTCCGAGCAGAGCTGATCATCGCCCCGCTGGTGATCGCACTGTTGTGGGCCGTCCTACGGCGGCTCCGTCTCGCCGCAGTGGTCTTCGCAACCGGACTGTTCTCCGTCGTCGGCACCCTGGCCATCATGCGCGTGGTGGCAGCCTTCACCGAAGTATCGACCTTCGCGGCGAACATCGCGCTGGTGATGGGCATTGCACTCGGCGTCGATTACGGACTGTTCCTGATCTACCGCTTCCGAGAGGAAGCCCGCCGCACCGCTGACCTGACGTTGGCCGTGCAGCGAGCAGCGCAGGCAGCCGGACGCACCATCATGTTCTCCGGCGCCACCGTCGCCGCGTCACTGGCCGTTCTGCTGGTCTTCCCGTTCCCGTTCCTGGCCTCGTTCGCCTACGCCGGGATAGCCGTCGTCGCCACCGCCGTGCTCGCCGCTACGGTCGTACTCCCGGCCGCATTGGTGCTGCTCGGGCACCGCGCCTTACGGCGCAAGGAACCGGACACCGACGGAAGTACCGTGTGGCGGCGGATCACCGTGGCCACGACCGGCCGACCTGCAGTGTTCGCGATCGCCGGTGTGGTGATCTTGATACTGCTCGGAGCGCCGGTACTAGGCGTTCGGTTCGGCGCACCGGACGATCGCATCCTGCCGCAGTCGGTTCCGGTCCGCGCCCTGTACGACACCATCCGCGACGACTACGCCAGCGAGGATGCAGACGCAATTCTGCTCGTCGCACCGACCATCGCACCGGACGGCCTCGCTCGGTACGCCTCCGATCTCGCAGCACTGCCCCAGGTGCTACGAGTGGACAGCGCACTGGGCACCGTCGAACCCGACAGGGCGCTCACTGCTCCACCGAACGGCGCCGTCCGTTTCACTCCCGACACCGCAGGCAGCTACCTCTCGGTGGTACCGACTCGCGAATCACTGGACGACAGAGCCGGATTCGTCTCCGCGGTACGGTCGGTGGAGCCTCCCGGCCAGGTACTCGTCGGCGGCTCACCCGCGATGCTCGACGACTACACCGACGGCGTCACCGCCCGGCTCCCGCTCGTGGCCGTGCTCATTGCACTGATCACCTTCGCCATTCTGTTCGTGATGACCGGATCGATCATCGCCCCCATCAAAGCCACCATTCTGAATCTGCTGTCACTGACGGTCATGTTCGGTGTCCTGGTGTGGGGTTTTCAGAACGGCAATCTTGCTGGGCTGCTGGGTTTCACCCCTACCGGTGCCATCGAGCCGAGCATCCCCATCCTGATGTTCTGCATCGCCTACGGCCTGTCGATGGACTACGAAGTCTTCCTGCTCTCGCGCATCAAAGAAGAATTCGACCGTACCGGAGACAATCGCCAATCCATCATCGATGGCATCTCACGCTCCGCACCCGTCGTCACCGCAGCAGCTCTCATCCTGGCCGCATCCTTCGCCACCTACGCCACTTCCGGGGTGACCTTCCTTCAGCAACTCGGAATCGGCATGGCACTGGCGGTCCTGATCGACGCCACCGTCATCCGAGCGATCCTCGTCCCCTCCATCATGGCCCTGACCGGCCGCTGGAACTGGTGGGCACCGCGCCCACTGGCACGCCTGCACCAGCTCATCGGCATCACCGATGCTCCACGCGTCGATACACCTGGTACCGAAGTCGACCCTGGAAGACCCAAAACCCCTGTATGAGCACTGCACTCGCACGCTCCCAGCCACCACATCCCCGCCCCGATCGGAGTACCCCATGCTCGACAGCCGCCATCACCCCCTCTCACGGCTCCTCGCCGCGATTGCGATAACCGTCGCGTCGACCGCCATCTTTCTCGGTGGAACGGCCATCGCCTCCGCGCAGCCGACCCGATCGGACGTGATCGACGTACCGGTGTCCTTCACAGTCCGCAACACCAACGACACAGCCGTCCCGTGCACCGCCGACGGCGGAACCTACACCATCCGTGGCCATCTCACCGCTCCCGCAGAGGGTTTCGGCAACGCCATCACCCTCTACGAACACGGCATCGCAGCCGGCGAATGGTACTGGCGTCTTCCAGTCGAGGGATACCACCACACCTACGAAATGGCCGCTCGCGGACAGACCTCACTGACGATCGACAGACTCGGATACGACACGAGCGACGCTCCGGCAGGCGGGGCCATGTGCGTGGGGTCCCAAGCAACGATGGCCCATCAGATCGTCCAAGCGCTGCGTACCGGCACCTATCAATGGGATGCATCCGGAACGGCCCCCACCTTCGGGCACATCACCCTCGCCGGCCAGTCGAACGGCGGGCAGATCGTCCAGATCGAGGCCTACACCTTCGACGACGTCGACGCTCTCGTCGTCATGGACTGGGCCGATCGCGGACTGACACCCGAGGCCTACGTCAGATTCTTCGCCGCCACACCACGCTGCCTCACCGGAGGCTCGGCATCGGAAAACAATCCCGCCGCCAAGGGCTACACCTTTTACGACCAAGGAACCACTGAATTCGTGACAGGAAACTATGCCGATACCGAACAACAAGTAATCGATACAGCAGCGCCCTATCAGAACCAACACCCGTGCGGCGACATGCTTTCACAAGGCCCCGGAATTCTTCTCGACCTGGCCAAAATGTCGAGCATAGACATTCCAGTTCTCGGCCTCTACGGACAGGACGACGCACGCGTGCAATTCGGTGACGAACATATTGCATCGTTCACCGGAACATCGGACAGAAAGGCGATCACGATTCCTCACGCAGGCCATTACATGGGCCACGCACGGAACGCCGCCATCGTCTTCGACTCGCTCGACCAGTGGCTCGACGCCCGACAACCCCACTGACCGCATCAGATCGGCATCAAATAGCTGAACGCACTATTGCGAGCCTGTGCACTTAACCGTGTGCACAGGCTCACAATAGTGCTCGAATTACTGGCGGTATATCTGCGCTCGAACTGAAATTATATTGTTACGGGAATCACTTTCCGAACATTTGGAATTAACGTGAAAAGAATTGACTTATCGAAAACGTGGCGCTGTACTTGAAACCACGTACCGATCGGTGCGTTTCGCACAAAGCAGAAAATCTGCGACCACCTTCCTGGGGGAAGAAATGACTGTCACCACACCACCGTTCGATATCGCCAGTGAACTGACATTCGATCGCACTGTGCCGCGAAGCCTCGTCCACCGCGCAGCTGTCAGCGAGGTCTTCCTCACCGACGCTGCTGCGACGGGCGAGAACCGATTCGTCGTCGCCGCGCAGCTACCGCGAGGGCATGCCCTCTACAGCGACCGACTCGACGACCGGTACGACCCCATGATCCTCGTGGAGGCATGCAGGCAGGCCTCGATCCTGATCAGTCACCAGTTCTACGGAGTACCCAAGGACTGGGCGTTCGTCTTCCGCAAGGCCTCGGTGTCGGTGACCGACCTCGCTGCCCTCCAGGTCGGGGAAACACCGGGCCGGTTGGTCATCCGAGTCGAATTCGAGAAGCGGTTCCACGTCGAGGGGTACCTGACCGGGGCAGTCGGTAGGTACCAGACCGTTCTCGACGGCGTGCCTGTCGGCGAATTCGTCGGATCCCTGAGCTTCATGCCCAAGCAGATGTTCGCCGAGATGCGCGCGGCCGGGCGGGCAGCGAAGAACACCCCCGATCAGCCGTATACCTCTGCCGCCGTTCCGCTTCCGCCTGCACGCGTTGCCCGGCGGGACTCGAAGAACGTCGTCATCGCCTCCACCGGCACCGAACACCCCGACACGACGTACGAGGTCGTCGTCGACAACAACCACCCGTCGCTCTCCGATCACAAGGTCGACCACGTCTCGGGGATGCTCTTGACCGAAGCGTGCAGGCAGGCATCGGTGTGCGCCGTCCTCGACACCCACTCACTGCCGGAATCGTCGGTCGGTTCCCCGGTGCGCTACGACATCCAGTTCCTCGACTTCGCCGAACACGAGCTTCCTGTCTACTGCCGCTTGATCGACACCGCACCCACCGAGTCCGGGACTGGGATCGTCGCATCTTTCGAACTCGTCCAGGGTGACGTCGTCATCGTCCGCTCGCAGGTCGAGGTGGGATGACGATGTCCGACAACAGTATCGACACCGGTCCCCTCGTTCTCGTCGTCGACTACGGCGGCGTCCTGACCAACCCCATCGCCGACACCATCGCGGCGTTCACCGAGTACATGTCCGTGCAACCGGAGGACCTGATGGGTGCCCTGTTCACCGCGCACGATGACCCGGACGAAACGATCATGGCCCCGCTCGAACGCGGCGAAATCACCGAAGCGGCCTTCCTCGACCGAGTCGGATCGGCACTGGAAACCATGACCGGACGCGCTATCGACCTGTCACAGTTCCGGCCGGCATGGTTCTCCGGCCGGGTCCCCAACTCGGAACTTCTCGACTACTTGCACACGCTGAAATCCGAAGGACGAACTCTGGGACTGTTGACCAACAACGTCCGAGAATGGGAACCCGAGTGGCGAGGAATCGTCCCCACAGGCCTGTTCAGCGTCGAGGTCGTCTCCGCGAACGAAGGTGTCCGCAAACCCGAACCCGAAATCTACCGCCGGACGACCGAACGACTCGGCGTCCCTGCCGCTCGATGCCTGTTCGTCGACGACGACCTACGCAATTGCCAAGCCGCCCGAGCGCACGGAATGCAGATACATCACTTCACCGACACCGCGGGAGCCATCGAGGCAATCGACGCCTGGTTCGGACGCCAGCAGCCGGCCGCGCAACCCACCGCGGACGCGCTCCTCGAGGAGTCCGCATGAGCACCCCCGAACCGCTGCAGTCGGCCCCCGAACGCTGGTGGACGCTGACAGCGGTCTGCCTCGGAACATTCATGCTGTTCTTGGACCTCACCGTCGTCAACGTCGCACTGCCCGCGATACAACGAGACCTCTCGGCCAGCTTCGAGCAGTTGCAATGGGTGATCGACGCCTACGCCCTGGCACTGGCCGCGTTTCTGCTCACCGCCGGCTCGATCGCGGACAGACTGGGCCGCACCCGGATCTTCGCCGTCGGCGCGCTGGCCTTCACCCTCGCGTCCGTGGCTTGCGGTCTCGCTGGGTCAGCAACTCTGCTCAACGCAGCACGTGGAGTTCAAGGCCTCGGCGCGGCCATCATGTACGCCGTCGGCCCAGCGATGATCGCAGCGACGTTCCACGGCCGCCAACGAGGAACCGCCTTCGGCATCTTCGGGGCCACCTCGGGCATCGCCATCGCTGCGGGACCGTTGATCGGAGGCATCCTCACCGAAGTGGACTGGCGATGGGTGTTCTACCTCAATATCCCTGTGGGACTGATCATTCTGGCCGTCGTCGCTCTGAAAGTCCGGGACCACCAGACATCGACCGCGCGCCGCGGTCTCGACCCCCTCGGTCTGGCACTGTTCTCCGCAGGTCTGTTCGCGTTGATCTTTGCAATCATCCGGGCACCCGTCGTGGGATGGACCGACCCACGTACCGCGGTAGCGTTGGCGGTCGGTGTGCTCGCCCTCCTCGGCTTCGCTGTGGTCGAGCGCCGCGTCCGCAATCCCATGCTCGACATGGTCCTGTTCGGAAACCGTTCCTTCAACGGCCTGTCCGCGGCAACGTTTGCGATCAACTTCGCCGTCACGGCCACCATCTTGTTCTCGGTGCTGTGGATGCAAGGCGTGCTGGGCTACTCGGCTATCGAGACCGGATTGAGGTTCCTGCCGCTTACCGGCGTCCTGCTGATATCCGGTGCCGTGGGCGGAATACTGAGCGCCCGGATCTCGACATCGATTCTGATCGGAATCTCGCTGTTGTGCACAGGAATCGGGTTTCTGTTGTTTCGATTCGCGGACGTCGGTGACAGCTGGACGGCGTTGTTACCGGGGTTTGTGATCGCGGGACTCGGTATGGGACTACACAATCCACCCCGTGCGAGCGCGGCAGTGGCTCTCGTTCGGGCCGAAGACTCAGGGATGGGAGCTGGGATCAACGAGACATTCCAGCAGGTCGGTGCGGCATTGGGCGTGGCGGTACTCGGAGCTTTGGCTCATCGCACCATCGAATCCGAACTCGACACCGCGTACGGATCCGCCCTGACTCCGGCCCAGCTCGACGCCACCGTCGACGCCGTGGCCTCCGGGGCCGTCGCGGCGCTGCAAGAGACCGGGCAGGACGTTGGGGTGGCAGCAGAAATCGCGTTCATCTCGGCGCTGCATCAGGTCACGACGATCGCGGGAATCGTCACCCTCATCGGTGCGATCGCGGCATTCACCCTCATCAGACGCAAGGACTTCCTCGTCGACCCCGCGGCAGCAGACCCGCACGCAGCGGCCTCTCCCCTACCCCGCGACGCGCCGTCCACCGGATACGAGGACGTGATCTCGGCCGAACAATCCAGCCTCGCCCCGCCTCGCCCGTCAGGAGTCCGGACATGACCGAGCACACCGTCCTCATCGTCGGCGCGGGCCCCACAGGTCTGACGCTTGCTTGCGAGCTCGCCCGCAGGAACGTCGACCACATGATTATCGACGGCAAGTCGGGGCCCTCGACCGAACCGAAAGCCCTCGTACTCTGGAGTGCCGCCCAGGAGAGCCTGCGCATCCTCGGTGTCGATCCCGCGGTATTCGATGCCGGCGTCACTCTCGACCGAGCGTCGTACTGGTCGAAAGGGTCACAGATCGGCCACGTCGACTTCACCGGCCTCGACCAGCCCGGCCTGCACAAACCCCTGTCCCTTCCGCAGCCCCTCGTCGAGGCAGCTCTCCTCGAGCTCTACCAGGCGCTGGGAGGTACGGTCCGCTGGCGGCACAAGTTCCTCGGTGCCCTCGATCCGGACCCTGCCGGGCCCAGCGACGGGGCGAGGGCGTCATTGGTCGGTCCGAGCGGAATCCGCTTCACCACAACAGCAGAGTGGATCGTGGGCACCGACGGTGCACACAGCACCGTGCGGAAAACAGCGGCCATCGACTTCGACGGCGACAGCTACGACGACGCTTTTCTGCTGGTGGACGGCACCCTAGAAACCGATGGGTCGGTCGGGGAGGCTCAGTACCATCTCCACCCGGACGGGGTGACGGTCGTCGTCCCGCTCCCAGGTGGTGGACACCGGGTATTTCTCGGACACCGTCAGTCCGCTTCCCCTGCGCTCATACCGCCGACTCAGATCACCGATCGCGCCAACATCATGCTCGGCCAACGCGGCCTCGGCCGCTTCCGGGTCAGTAATGTGCTTTGGCAGAGCGACTTTCGAGTACACCGGAGACTGTCCTCGCGCTACGTGTCGGGCCGATTCATCCTTGCCGGCGACGCTGCACATATTCACAGTCCTGCGGGAGGTCAAGGTATGAACACCGGAATACAGGACGCGGCGAATCTCGCGTGGAAACTTGCAGCAGTAGCGGTCGACGGAGCCGATGCAGCACTACTCGAAACATATGAACTCGAACGACGACCCGTCGCAGAATCGGTCGCCGCGATGACCGATCTTCAGACGAAACTGTGGACAACTCGTGCTGCCGTTTCGCGGTGGATCCGCGACCGAATCCTCGGAATCCTCTCGGCGACAGGGCTCCTCACCCGGCGTGTCGTTCCTCAACTGGCGCAGATCGATACGGCCTACGGCCCGTCAGTGGCCCGCGGGGGCGGGCGCGGTCGAACCATCTCGCCGGGCAAGTTCCTGCCCCCGCATCCCGTCCAGTTCGACGGAGAGGTCGACAAGTTGCTGCCCGACCTCCTCGATGACCGACGAGTCCTGGCGCTGGCCACCATCACCAGTATCGACGAACTCCGGGCCTTACATGCCATCCTCGACTCGTGGGGGTCGCGGCTGCACGTCGTGGTCGTGGTCCACTCCCCCACCACACTTCTGAGCGCAACTCCCACCGTGATCGACACCCACGAGATCGTTTCGAGCGAGCTCGGACAGGGCGGTGTCGCTGTCGTGCGTCCCGACCGCATAGTGGGCATGACCGGCTCGCTGCAGAACCCTGCAGCCATACGGACCTACCTCACCGCAGTGGCCGGACCCGCGGACACACAGGCAGTCGAACGCGGTCGACCCGAAACGAGCGCCTCCAAGGAGACAGCATCATGACCGACTTCCCACACGTGAACCTCGGAACAGGCCTCGAAGTATCCGCACTCGGATTCGGCGGCATGGCATTGACCTCGATGTACGGCGAATCCGACCCCGACCAAGCACTGAAGACCCTGCATCACGCCGTCAACCTCGGCATCGACTTCATCGACACCGCAGATGTGTACGGCCTCGGGACCAACGAGGAACTGATCGGCAGACTCCTCGCCGACCGTCGCGACGAGGTCACCGTCGCCACCAAATTCGGTATCGATACCTCCGTAACCGAACCCGGCCGCAGAAGCCGCGGAGACAGGGCTTACGTCCGCCAGTGCATCGACAACAGCCTGCGTCGCCTCGACGTGGACGTCGTCGACCTCTACTACCTTCACCGGGTCGACCCACACATCCCGATCGACGACACCATCGGAGCGATGGCCGAGCTCATCGCCGACGGAAAAGTCCGGCACATCGGAGTATCGGAAGTAACCGCCCCCGAACTAGAACGAGCGCACCGGACCCATCCGCTCGCCGCGGTCCAGTCCGAATGGAGCTTGTTCAGCCGCGACGTCGAGAACGCCATCGTCCCGACCGCAGCTCGACTCGGCATCGGATTCGTTCCCTACTCCCCACTGGGACGCGGAATGCTCACCGGAAAAGTGAAACAGGAACAGCTCGGCGACAACGACTTTCGGCGGTATCTACCCCGCTTTCAACTCGACGCATTCGAAACGAACACCGACGCCCTCGCCCCATTGACAGACATCGCGTCACAGCACGGATCCACGCCCGCCCAGATCGCATTGGCGTGGCTACGGGTGAAAGGTACACAGTTCGCGCTGCCCGTCGTTCCGATACCCGGCACTCGGAATGCGGATCGGGTCACCGAAAACGCGGGCTCGGTGCACATCGAACTCACCGCGGACCAGCTCGCCGTCCTCGACACCCTCGCCGACGCCGTCACCGGAACCCGAGCACCCGACATGAGTTGGGTATCAGCCGGCCGCGAATGACACGGGCACAACTGCACGGCACAGCCGCATTCCCGCCCCGTCGATCAGATCGACGGGCGGGAATTGTGCCGCCGGGAACCGGAGCGTCACTGCGCCGAAATGCCCGAATTGCGATGACTCCAACTACGGCCACGACGAAAGCGCCAGTGGCCCAGGGGATCCACGCGGGGTTGGCTCCCAACACGCTTCCCGTGGTCAACAGAAGAGTGACCCACACGGTTGCGGCGACGATATTCAACACCGCGAACCTCGAGAACGACAACGAGGAACCCGCAGCGAGACGTGGCCCCAAGGTCCTCGCGCCTCCGACGAAATGCGTGGTCACTGTCCCGACGCGCGCATCCCCCGAAAACAACTGACGTGCCCGAGCAAGCACCCTGTTGATCAGGCGCGCAAAGCGGCCTGCGCCGGCGATATCAGCGCGACACGATCCACGCCTGATGGACCGAAAGGCCAGCTGAGCCCCTGCTGTCGACGAAGCGATCAGGACGATCGCCGTCACGACGGGATCAAGTTCGCCCAGCCCCACGAGAGCACCGACCGCCAGAACCGTGCCAGTACCCGGGAGGAGAAACCCGACGAGCAAGCCGGATTCCACCAAGAGGATTGCGGCAGCCACGAGCAGAACCATCGGAGCACACCAGGAAGCGATTGAGGCTATGACATCGATGAACAGATCCATCAGATCCCCACGTCCAACGGTGACGGCCGCTGCCATCAAATACGAGTATTAACTCGTAGAATACCATTCGTCTGGATTCGCCGCCTGCGATAGCGTGACTACCGAGACAGAACTGCGGGGCTCAGGTGTGGCCCAGCGCAATAAGCGGCTGCTTCAACACCTACTCGCCTCTGAGCGTTGCCGACACCGATTCCCGTCCGCTTCTGCGGTCGAACGCCGCGAAGCAATCGGCGACAGCGTGCGCCCGATCCAGCGCCGAAGGAAATTCCGCGAGCTGCACATTCCACAATTCGCAGCACACCTCCAGCCGCGGAATGTTGGTTGCGGGGATCCCATGGGCACCGGCGGTCAACGCCGCGATATCTGCGGGCAGGTGGTGCCAACGCGACCGGACACCATGCCGGTGAAAGACCTTGCTCAAAAATGCCGCATGGATCTCCGGATCTGCGCCGCCGAGCGTGTTTCCAGCCAACACATCACTGAGCGCCGCGAGCTCCGTTCCAATGGTCAACGCGTCATGCTGCGCCTTTTCCACCAGCCGTCGACGGTGGTATCCGCTGAGCTGCAGGAATGTTGAATCCGCCCGTTCGAGCTGTGCCGATGTCAAAGGCAGCGCGAGATCCCACACCCTCCCGGATGCACCGTCGATCGCGGCGAGCTCGAAGGCCTCGTGAGCCTCGAACGACGGCCCCGTGGTGTGGACGTCAACAACGACGAGCTGCCGGCCCCTCATCCCCGCAACTCCCCCTGCCACACCGAATCGATACACGGCACACCCACGCCGGCAGTATCGACGTCGAATTCGGTCATCACCGCGGCGAACCTGTCCACGACGTGTCCTACGGCGTCCCCGCTTCCGTCGACGTTCACATCTCCACCGCTCTTGTCTCGCATGATCATTCACCCCCACCGATAGGCCAAGGCCCCTGTTGGCTGTCTCTGTCGATGCACACTAGCGTCAGGACCGGACACCACGAACAGCTCGAATTCTCATCCGCAGGCCAACGGGTCTGCCGTTCAAACGGTTGTCAGCCCTAACTACCAGTGACATCGCCCCCCAACACGAGGACCATCAGAAGCGGCCTGGCCGCAACGACCAGCTCAGCGGGTTCGCGGTTGCACCTCAGGTATCTCCACCCGTCGATTTGAGTCAAGGACGACGAGTTACAGCGGGGGCATGTGCCTGCTGCGACGAACACTCGTGGAGGTTCAGATGGGCGAAATAAAATGCCGACCGTTAATCCTGATCAGGGGGTTCGGCGGCGTCGATGTCGCTGATGATCAGCGTAGTGCGTATCAGGGATACAACGACGGCACGGTCTACCCCACCAAGCGTGGTGACAACTACATCTACGAGGGCTTCCTGCTCCGCGCACTGAAAGCGAAGAGGTACCGCTACACAGACGCGACCAACGTTGTGGGCTACTACGCGCAGAATGTCGAAGGACCCGCCGACACGGGCGAATACGACCCCTCTGATGTAGGCGGCAGCGTTGTCATCGATCCGCGCACGGCCGCGCGCGTTCTCAACGAGGCCACTTCCGGGACGATATGGGTGTACCGATTTTACGACCTCTCGCCGCGGACCCTGGCCCGATACGCGGAAGGGCTGGTCCGCCTCATTTCCCTGATCGAACGGTCGTCAGAACAGCACAACCAGACATTCGACGGCGTCGACGTCATCGCCCGACTAGTAACTTGGGCTTCATCGCCGACCACGAATGGAGCGCTGCCCATAATCGCACTCTCTCGATCCTGCATCCGAACCACGCGCGCCGCACCCACAGTTGTCACGACCACGCAGACCCGTTATACGCTCACTTAGCTGTCTTCCATACATTTTTGCGAGAGGGTTTCTTCACTGTGGCCAAGCTAGAAACGATTCAATTGGTCGACGACATCGACGGATCGGTCATCGACGACTCCGGTGAAACGATCGAGTTCGCGGTCCAGGGCGTCGAGTACGTGATCGACTTGAAAGCAAAGAACGCCAGCGAGTTTCACAGAAAGCTCGACTACTACATCAAGCACGCCGCGCGGGTTGGCGGACGCAAACGTAAACCCTTCCCCGCAACCGCGTCGACGCCTTCGACAGCCGGGACACCGGCCAAGCGTGACCCGGCGCAGACTCGCGCAATTCGGCAGTGGGCGGCGGACAACGGTCACGAGATCGGCGATCGAGGCCGCATCCCCACCGACATCGAAGAGGCGTACAACGCCGCACACTGACAGCCCAGGAAACTCACCTGGCACGTCATCGAACGCCGGATCACCGACGCGCTCCGAACGATGTTGGTCACCGGCTCGACTACCCGAAAGGGCGATTCGGATGTGCGCACGATCGGCTCTGCGATCAGCGGGTGCAGCGGCGATACCCAGTCTGCTGCCGACTGACGTAACAGGCCCAAGGCAAAGACCGCGTCCGGTGTCCGGGCGACCACCCCTGAAGGGCTCACACACATCTCTCGTACGCCGACACCGGTGCCCCACGACAACGTGAGCTGGCCCGGCTCGTCGCCCACTACCGGCCGCGGGTAACCGGCGGAGATCAAGGCTTCCCGGAGTCCCCGCCACCGCTGTTCATACCGCCACTGCACCGGCAGCCGCGATCACGGGCCCCGTCAACCGCAGGACGGTGTCGAGATCGCCGCCGTCACCGAAGCCCCCCGGCCCGGCGGTGGTCGTCACGCCGCACACGATGGCCATGACAGCATCGGCAGTGTCCACCGATATCGTCGGCAGCCTGCCGTTGCTGGTCAGAAGGGCCAGGACCGCGGCCCTGAGAGGGTGGTAGGTCGCGGCCCGTGCGACGTCCTCGTAGTGGAGGTCGGTCCACAACACCGCTGCTGCCCTCAGAGACCAATACCGTTTCGCATGAGTGAAGTAGCCGCCGAGCAAGTCCTGAACATCGGCCACAGTGTCTCCTGTAGACGGGCGATGCGCCCGGAGGAACTCGCATTGTCGAGCAGCCTGGTCGACCACTGCATGAACAACAGCGTCCTTCGATGGGAAGTGGAAGTACATGCCCCCTTTGGTCACCCCTGCAGCCTGTATCAGGTCGTTGACCGTGACGCCGCTTCCCCCACATGCGATGGTTCGAGCCGCACCGGTAATCAACGCGTCACGGGTCCGTTGCGCACGTTTCTGCGGAGGACGCGCGCGATGCTCGGCATTCTCCCGCTCCGAAACCTTCTGATCGGCAACCGTCATGTCACACTCTCTCCGGTCCATCGCCACATAGGACTGCCTTCTACTCCGATTCGCACGCGCGGATCCGACCATCTGTCGGCGACCGAAGCACTACCGTCCCTAGGCGAGGAATTTCGCCATTCCAAAGTCGATCGGCTCCAACAGTCCACGATTATGCCTGCGGAGGTGGACACTTCGAGCACCGGCAAATATTCGGGAGTCGGAACATCTGCTGCCGCGTGAGGCGCAATAGGTACGGAAAAATCTCTCCTTTTTCACCACTCACGTTGCGTCAACCGACCCCAAGTTCTGGATCCGAATACTGTTACGAAATGGATATCAGTGGTGTGGCCTCGATTATCGGAGCTCTCGGTATCGGATCCTTTGCGGGCCAGTACCTGATCGGCAGTCAGCAACGCCGTCAACTGCGTAGCGAGGTTCTCCGGCACTTGGCGAGCACCGAACGCACCCGATGGGCAGGGTCGTCGTCCACTGATCCGTCGTTTCAGCACTTCAAGGACAGTGTCCGCGAGCTTGAGACGGCCGCGATCATTGCACGGGTTCCGCGACGGCCACTGCGTTTGTACATCCAACTGGCCACTGTGGCGCGCCTGACGAGCGACGACGACGTAAAGCAGAAAGACGGTCAGGAAGAAGCCGGGGGAATCAACACTGCGCTGGGGCGATGTGTGCGCTTGTCAGCAGCGCAGCTCAGTCGACTGATGTGGTCGCCGTGGCTCGCCAGAGCAGGCATGAAGCGACGGGTAAACGCGATCGAACGAGAAGCTCAAGGCCTCGACGCTGAGGTCCTCGATGCGGTGGACAGGGCCAAGCAGTTTCACACCTACTACTGAAGCTGCAAAGGGGTTGGTAAACCCGAATTGCAGTTCAGGCGATGCATTTTGCGAACTACCTACGCCGGTAGTCGTGTCCTAGCCTGCAGCGATCGCAGCGACGACGTGAGCTGCGGCGATGGTCTCACTTACTGCAGAACACGCTCGTACCAACGCATCCTGCAATACGACCAGCTCCCGGCGGACACTGCGACCGGCCCCGTAGTGGTCGAAGAGATGCTGGAGGGCGTCAGCGTCGATGACGTCGACCGCGCCGAGATTCGGATTTCCCGCGGCCTGGCGGGCCCGCCTACCGATGATCGACCCCAGCGCGGCTGAATTAGCTAAGGCGGGCAGGGTGATTCGCGTGTTCAGGTATTCGCGAGCCTGTTTGTAGTGGGGGCTGTCGATGTAGTCGTTATGGACGGCGACGACACATGCTGCCGGAAGTCGCTCGGCGATCATCCTCAGAGTCAAGCCGAAGAACATTGCGATCCGCGGCTCCGGATCGACGCCGATACCTGGACGACGTATCCACTGGTCCGTGTCATCGAGCACGAGCGTCGGAATCAAGCCACTGCGCGAAATCAGTTCCAGGACCCTGATGGCCTGATCCACGACATCCTCACCTTGCGATGGTTCGTTCACCACGCTGCCGAGCTCGATCGCGAGATTGCCGGCCAACCATGGGAGACCAACCGAGAATTTGACCGGTCGATGTGGGGAACCTCCACGCATTTCCCGAGCAATCTTCTGGACTGCCCGGTTCTCGTCGAGCTGTTTGGCGATGGTGTTGACCAACAGACGCGGGAATTCAGCCGGATCGGAGACGAGGGAGTCGGTCTGAAATCCCATCCTGATCCTCAGTGCTGCAACGTTTTCGGAGTGAAGAGCGTCCATCACGTACTCGGTGATCGAGGACTTACCCGAGCCACTGGCACCGATCAGAGCCACACGCTCACGCCGCCGAACAGCGTCCATGAAGCGCTGCTCGTAGTCACCACTCACGGGGCCAGTGAGGACGTCGAACGGCACATGGACCTGCCACATACGATCCGGATCCGGCGACGGGTCGAAGGCCTTCGAGTCCCGCAATTGACGCAGTAGGGCGTCACTCATTTCTGGTCCTCCGGATCAGCGTGTTCGGTCCGCAGCCATTCCGCCGGCGGAGTCAACTCGTACACCCGCCGCGGCCGCCCGGGACCTGACGAGACTTCGCTGCTCCGGACCAGCCCCTTCTCGTAAAGTTGCTTGAAGACTTGTACAGCACGAGGACGCGTCCACCCCAACGCGGCCAGCAAGTCTTCATCCGATGCGCTGACCGGGCCCCGCACCTTCATTTCGGCCGCCAGCATCGACGCTGGGCGACCCAAAGCCCAGAGCGCATTGTCTCTATCGGCGAGGGCCAGGTAGTTGTCCTCGTACGACCCGGGGTCCTGCAGGAATCCCCGCAGAGCACTTACCAGATCTCGGGGGTTTCGCCCTACCGCATCAGCGAGGGTGCTGGCTTGCGGTTCCATGTCGATTCCCGCGCGGCGAGTGATCAACTTGATGCTTTCCGTTCTCGAGAGCGGGGGTACGTCGACGATCTTCTCGAAGAATGCATCTGCAGGCGGAGTCAGGAGACCTTGACGGTCACTTTCACGCACCGACACCGCCCACAGGTATCCCGTCGCCCACACCTCATCGCGGTACCGCCCGAACAGTGCGTGCCCGGCCGATGCGGTGACGTCGTCGACGATGATCACCGGATACAGCCGCGTCCCAAGCGGAGCAGTGCCGTCGTCGCTTTCTGCTGCCCACCTCCGAAGCGTGGCGTCGATGAACTGCAGGCGAAAGTCACTCAATCGCCGCAGCAAGACGTCGGGCCCGTCACTGTCGACTGCCGGTTCGCCGGTGACCTGTTCTACGACGCGGGCGAGCACGTCACGGCCGTCCGAGATCCCCTCGACCCGAACGAAGCTCATCGGGAAGTCGCCTTCGCGGCGGGCACCGGTGAACGGCTCTCGGCTGTCGAGCTGCAGCTGTCTAAGCAGCGACGTTCGGCCTGTGCCGCGGTCCCCCGTCACCAGAACGTTGAGCTCAGCGTTCAATCCGTCCCATATCGCGGCGAGTTCGTCTCGCCGGCCGACGAACAGTTCGGCGTCGACGGAATTGTCGAGCAGAGGACGTGCGCTGATCTTCATGAGACTTACAGTACTTACTGTAAGTTTCGTTAGCAATACCTTGCGGGCGGTTGACCACGATCGCTACAACAGATCTGGTACGTCCAAGATCGCGACACCAGTTTCTTCACGCCACCGCTCCAGCAGGTCCGCTCGCTCAGACAGGGTGACCGTGGCCTGGACGGTATGACGATGCTCCTCGCCTGCCACCCCCGCTTGCCCGAACAGTGCAATGCACCGCCGGGCATGTTCGAGGTCGTGGCGGGCCCAGTACCGCAGACCCTCGAACCCGGCCTCCCGTAACGCGGCCGCCCACCGCTGCGTCAGCGGATAGTCGGCGGTAGTAAAGATTTCTGCCGTGACTCCGAGCGCGACACCGGTGTTCGCAGTCAGATCAGCGAGCCTGATATCAGCATCCAACGTGATCGTCGACGCTGCACGCGCATCGACCTCGTATCTCGGCACGACCTGTTGGCCACCGAAAATCTCCAGGAGAGTGACCACTTCGTCTTCGGCCAGGTAGCAAGTCCCATCAGGGGCTTCGAGGTCGAACCTGCCGCCGCCATTCGATGAGTACCACCACGGTCCCAGACTGGCCTGATGCGATCGAAACAGCTCGGCCCCAGCCGGGTAGACGCACGACGGAAATCGCTCCGCCAATTCACCGACGGGCTTGGGCTCGAACAGATGAACGACGGCGCGTTCAGCGCTCACGCCGCAAGCCGACTGACCGCAGCCCGGGCAGCGCGAGCAGCCGTAGGAACGTCCCCGTCGAGAAGTGCTTGCCGAGGTGTACGGCCGTCGAGCTCTGGCTGTTCGGTAGTCAGCCACGCGACCGCCAACCATCCACGCGGGTCCTGCCCCGCCCACACACGCAGCACCTCTTGGATGCCGAGAATCGGCTTCGCCGGTTGGGCATCGGTGAAGCCTGCGGCGGCGTAGCCGTATTTGCCGTTGCTGCCGGTCAACCGAAGAACGCGGTTCTCTTTCACAGCCTTGCTCAAGGCAGCACGCGTCCAACCCGCAACGTCGAGGGCCTGACTGGGGGTCAAGATTTCCCCTACGTGCTCACTCCACGCGCGACGCGCCTTGAGGCCGTTGACGATGCCGCCGAGGCCCGCTATTGCATACGCCAGATCACGCTCGTCCGGCGCGCCACTGGCCTCGACCAGCCGGTGCGCCATGACCTCGAAATCCTTCTCGACAGTGGACATACCCTGATCATCCCCGGCTGTTCGCGTCATGTCAACCATGTCAACCTGAATACAGGGATGTGATCGTTAGCGTGCGGGAAGTGTCGTACCTGGCCGGTACGGTCGGGACGCGAAACTCCTGCGACGGGGCAGAGAGTCGAGGTGGGTTGGGAGCGTCTAAATGTCACCGGTGAGCAAGAAACGCAAGGGTGCAGGCAAGGGGTCAGGGCGATCGCGTAGCGGTCCGGGAGCCGCTGCATTGCCAGAATGGGCGCAGCGGGCCGGGTACGTCACACCACCGGTAGCGGGGATCCGTCCCCCTGCGAATCCTGGCGTGACTGCACCGGCAGAAGTGCAGATCATCGACCGGCATTGCCAGATTTGGCAGGCCTACACCGAGGGCGGTTTTTCCGGCACCTGCATTGCTGCGGTGCGTTGCCTGATTCCGGCATTGCGTGACTACGGGATCGAGGCTGAGCCGTTGGTCGTGTACGGGCAGGTGGCGTGGTCGGACGAGCAGTGGGTGGAGCTGGGAAGCCGCACACCGAAATGGGAGTCGGACACATGGTGGACAGGACACCTAGTGTTGTGGATTCCGGCAATGGGCCGGATTGTCGATCCGACCGTCTACCAAGCAAACCGGCGCGGAATGCCGACAACGATCACTCGGGCTCTGGTCTTCTCGATCGGTTCACTAGATCTGATGGAGACAGCGGGAGTGAACAAGGATGGTGCCCTGGTGCAGTACGAACGAGTCATCGGCGCGGACATGAGTTGGTTCGATCGCGATCACGCCGATCGCGAGGCGATCGAAGATGCCCTCCGAATTCTGCGAAGCGCAGTATCCGACTCACTCGGCAGCAAGGCGGACCGAAAATCTGGTTGGATGGAGACCGCGACCCACCCACCATTGGTGGAAGCCTTACGCCTACGAGGCTTGATCTCCGCAACATAATCCGGTAGCTACGCAATCTTCTCAGCGGTAGGCATCTGACCGGTGTGAAATCGCGGTGACCTGCACGATGCGCTGCCCGGCGTCGATCAGATAGAGAACCCGGTAGGTGCCTCTGCGGGCGCTGTAGGCGGGCGAAAGCGGCGGGGCCAGGGGCTTCCCGACCCGCTGCGGATTCTCCAGCAATGCTCCGGTGATGAACTCGTACACCGCAGCGGCGACCTTCTCGGGAAGAGTGTGACTGATAGCGCGAGACGCTGATCGAGCAATCACAAGCCGATACGGCGCTTCAGGCTCACTCACGCGCGGGTAGACCGGCCAGCGACCCGCATGACCTCGGCCAACTCCTTCGCATCGAGACTGTCACCCTCAGGCAGCTCCGCCACGCCCCGAAGATGAGATGTCAGCAGTTCCTGATCCGATAGCACTGCAATGGTCTCCTGCAGCGCATCGAAATCGTCGGCAGCGAGCAACACAGCAGCCCGGTGCCCATTACGGGTGATCTCATACCGGGCGTGGGTTTGTTCTGCATCGTCCACAATCTTGGACAGACGCGCACGCGCATCCGCGACCGGCAAAGTAGTCATGTACATAATTAGAGCGCAAATAGTGCGAGGGTGCAATTGCCGTTCGACGCGACACAGCACTAACTGGTGACCAAAACCCGAAGTTCGCCCATCCGACTTCAGTGCGCGCGGTCAGCGGCGTGGGAATTTCACCACCGCTCTCGGACTCGCTGCAGCCGCCCGAACATGCCGTAGGTCCTAAGATGCATCGTCGAACGGCCCGAATGCCGCTTCGTCCCAATGCCGTTCGAGCGCCGCGTTCCATTCGTCGATATCCGACGCGGAGAACAGATGCATGTTGTGTTCGGTGAGCAAGAACCCGGTGTCGCGCCATGCTTGGAAGTAGGCGGGGTTCTCCCCTGCTTCGCGGGCCTTGTCGATCAGGGAGTCCACGTCCGCCAACAAGTTCTCCTCACTGATCTCCTGCGGCGTGTCAGCAGCTGGGTCGAAGAACAATGGATCGTTCGGCCCGAGATCTCGGCCGAACTTGTCCCGAAACGCCTGTCGCTGCTCTTCGAGAGAGTCGTTGAGCTCCGCACCACCCACCATGTCCTTGCTCCACGACAGAGTGCGCCCACCGTCGGCGTTGGTGCGCCGTTGCACGAACGAGGGATCACCGCTGCGCTCGAGCACCAGCGCAGCGTGCTGCTCACGTGAGACCCCTTGCTGTGCAAGTCGCTTTCGACGTTGCTGGACCTTGCGGGCGCGTTTGTCGCCGGCGGAGGTACGTTTCGATGTCATACCTCCACCGTCTCAGAGATTCTCCAGAACATCCGGTATTCGGCCGATTGCTAACCTTCACGCTATGAGCGCAATCAATCCGAGGGTGGCGTTCGCTGTACCGATGTTTCTCGAAGCGCTGGCCTTGATCGAGTTGGGCCAGCCTCAGCCCGCTGAAGTCCTGGAACATCCGAAGATGATGGCTACCACGATGCTTACTCTGCTCAGTCATGGCGACGACGCGATCTTGGATCTGGGAGATCTTGCGCTCGCGTCGCTTGCCAGGGCTGCGATCGCGCTCTGCGATGCTCCGACTGAATCGGGTGCTGTGGCGACCTACCAACACGCGTTAGACGCGTGGGGTGAGATCAATGCGAACCCATGATCAGAGCGAGACTGGAACAAAATGACCGGCACCATCACACTTGCGGGGGCGTCCTTCGGAACAGCTCGGACAAGCCCTGCAGAGCCATCGTAACCCGATCTACGATTGTCTCGAATTGTTTGTCCGGCTGAAGAGAATTCAGTCCTGCGGCCGACAGCGCAGTCGTAAATTTCGTGCCCTTCATGTGGGCCGAGCCTGCCGATCGGATTCCCTGAAGCTGGCGTAGGGGTCCGACGAGACCATTCGGGTCGGCACCCAAGTTCTCGACGAGTAGCTGTAGGCAGGCAAGCGAAGGACTATTCGTGTCCGCGCCCGAGGACTCTCGAAGAGTCTTGACATCGAGTGCATCCACGATCCCTTTCGACAGAACCATGACACCGTTGTCGCTTTGGCCTTCGGTTGGATTGGTACACAATGCCAAGGCATCGAACGCACGGAGGTCAGCCGGGCCGAGTTGCTTGTACAACGACTCACCGAAGTAGCCAGTGAACGCCTCGATGAGTTCTGCCTTAGCTCGTCTCAGCCGAGCAGGGTCAGGGCGTTCGTCCTCTACCCACTGGCCCGCTAGGTCCCGCACGCTACGTGTGATGGTTATTCCACCGTTCGGCGGGACGTTGTGTGTGAGCCAGTGCTCTCGCTCGGTCTCGGGTAGCCGGATGAGGTGTCCCAGCCACACCTGGACGAGGTTGGCACCGTTGATGTCGACATCGATGGCCCACCGACCGTGGCACGAGACATCGGTCCGCAGCACCGTGTAGCGGTCTGGGTTGTCGCGGTATCGGGTCAGAACATCCGTGTCGAAGAAGACTGGGGTGAGGTAGTTCGCTTCATCGCGCTCGCAACTCAAACGAACCTCGTCGCCGGTCGAGGGGTCGATGTCAACGATGAACGATTGAAACCGCTCAGGCCTTTGCAGATCGTCGGGGTGCTCGCCAGCGGACGCGAACGGCAAAACTGCCTGTTTCCCAACCAACTGCGCTACGAAACCAGGCCCCCGATACGCGTCCCACGCCGTGTAGGCGAACGCTGCGTCTTTGGTGCGAATCTCAAGGTCGATCCGAGCTTCATGCACGCTGTCGTCAGCCCGAGAATGGGCGTGCTGGATCACCAGGCTCATGCTCCGGGCCGCGAGATACTTTCGGAGGTGCCGTGCATTGACTCGAACCTCGTATTCACCAGGATTCGGTCTGACGATCTCGACGACCTCCTCATCGCGGCCCGCGTGATTAGTTCGATACATTGTCTCGTTCGATCGCGTGATCAGGCCCAACCACCATACGAACGACGGCGTGAATTCGATAACGGGTTCTGTGGTTGCCGATGGCACCCAGGACACGTTGACGAACAGATGAAGGTCGTAGCCATCAGGGTTGGAGGTCAAGCCGTCGCGGAAGGCCGGGAGGCGATCAGAGCTGTAACTGGGCTCGCCGAGGTCGTTGATGGACCAATCGGTAGTGGCGAGGAATTTGCGCTGGTCCGATGTCGCCACCAGAAGAGGTTGAAGCGAGCTGTACTTGATTCCGCTCCCTCGATTCCGTAGAACCGAGATCCACTCGGTCGGCTCCGCCTGGATCTCCGAGAGGTAGCTCCTCAGCTGGAGAATCGTGGGCAAAGCCTCATAGCGCTCAAGTGAGCCGGAATTCGGCAGTGGATCGGTCAGCACCCCCTTGATCGTACGGAGGGCAGGCGACCGGGCTGAGAGTCGACTTAGAATGGGCCACCCGTGCTCGCCCGGATGACTAGGGCTGAGCTGCGACATCCAGTCTCGCCAGCGGGAAAATCATGGTCCGCGGCGACTCCGCCTACGGCAACAGCCGCGTCGTACGCGCCTGCATCAAGTTCTCGTTCGTACTGATCAAGAACCGAATCGTCCAACGAGCGATCGCCTCCATCCCTGACACCGCGTGGACGCCCGTGCGCTACCCGGGAGCGGTCCGCGACCCCGACACCGACGGCTGGATCTCCGACGCCGAGGTCGCCGAAACATCGTTCACCGCTTTCTCTTCCACCGCGTATCCTGTTTCTGCACGGTTGATCGTGCGGCGGGTCAAAGACGCCCGCTACCGCGATGCATTGTTTCCGGTGTGGCGGTATCACCCGTTTTTTACCAACAGCACCCTGCCGACGACGACCGCAGATGTCGTCCACCGTGCACACGCGGTCATCGAGACTGTGTTCTCGGATCTGATCGACGGACCGCTCGCGCACATGCCGTCAGGATCGTTTGGCGCGAGCTCTGCCTGGGTGCAGTGCGCAGCGATCGCCCACAACCTGCTGCGCGCCGCCGGAACCGTCTCCGGCGGGCGTCACGCGAAAGCTCGCGGAATAACGCTACGGCGCAAATCGTCAACATTGCCGCGCGTTTCGTGCGGCCACAACGCACACCCACACTGCACCTGCCGCGACACTGGCCGTGGCTCGATGCGTGGCTTCAATTATGGCGCAACATCATTGGCATCAGCCCACCCACACCCGCCTGATCCTCACCCGACCCGCCGACTCGGCCCGAGCAACGACAATCGTGGAAATGCTGGGTAGACCAGCGGACGAAACACGCCCAACCAGTCCCGACCCCACAATTCGGTCATCGACCACAGTGGGTCACCTCAGTCCGTGGATCGAGGGTAAGTAAATGTGATCCTTGCCACTTTCGGAAAATCATGCGACTGTATGAGGCAATCGCCGTTCCCCTGCAGACAGTGTGATGACGGGAAGTGTGCAGTGACCAGTACCGAGTTCGGACGCAGTTTGAACAAGGATTCCGGCCCCACCAACCAGCCACCTCCAGCCAGCGACGCATCCACGTTGAACGTCGCCTTGTACCCGTACACGCCCGAACCGAAATGGTTCGAGTCCACCATCAGAGCCGCGTGGCACAGCGTCCAACCGGATGTCGCTCTCAATTTCGTCTACACCTACGACTGTTACAAAGGCGATCCGCCGTCCACTGTGGACGTTTTTGCCTACGACTGCATCTTCGCTGATCACATGCGTCAGTTCTGTGTCGAGTTCGATATCGACGGCACCGCAGACTTTTACCCGTGGTCTCTCGCATCGCTGAAAACGGAATCCTCGGAGTATCAAGGAATACCGTATTTAGGGTGCATGCAAATTTTGATTCGCCGTCTCACTGACGCAGCACTGGGTGCGCCGGGGATGACTGTCGAAGAATTACACAAAATCCTCGGCGACGGGGATCCGAAAGCAGTCTGGCCCGCGCAGGGTCAAGGCATGCTGTTGGATTTTACTGGGGGAACGACCGTCGCGTGCATGTACGAGCAGGCCGTCATGGAGGAGTCGGGCCAGTTTCCGCTCACTCCCGCCCTTCCCCCCTGTCCAGGACTCGATCAGCAAGGCCTCGCCGACATGCAGGTGCTGCGAAACATCGCCGGGTACGCCCAGGCGACATATCCCGACTCGGGCTACGACCGAATCACGAAATGGAACCAGCGGATCGGTCGAGCCTTCGTAGGCTTGACCGAAATCTTCCACTTCATCGACAACGTCGACGCCTCGACCTATTCAGTCATGCCGCTGAGCTCCGAACCTATCGAAAAAGTGGGGATACCGCTTTATACCGACGCACTTTCCGTCAATGTGGCCATCGCCCAGGAAAAGCGAGCAACGGCTATCCAGCTCGTGAAGTTGATTGCATCGACCAACGTGATGCTCGAGTGCATGTCCCCAACAGGAAAGAAACCGCAATACCTGGTGCCCACCCGGCAATCGCTGATGAATCAGCTCCTGGCCCGGCAACCCAATTCGGCGGTGTACAACATCATGCGCAACATCATTTCCAACGACATGGCCCATCCATTTCGACTTGGGGCCGATTCCCGTACCTGGCTCGACTCGACCAAAGGCTGCATCAAAACTGAAATCCTCGGGCCACCCCCCGCTGGCGTTGCGGAGCATGTCGGCGAAGACAGCGCCGTGTTCAACGACCCCGCGTACGCTTCCACACCTGCAGGGCTACTTCGCCGCCCGTGACAGGAGTCCGTCGCAAAGTCGTAAGCAATGGCTGGTTGTGCCACGTTTGGTCCTCGCCGTTCGGACACGCGGCAATGGAGTATCGCTATGAGATCCATACATGCGGTCCGGTTGCCCACACCACCGCTGTCTGAGTGTCGCGGGGTTTGCGTCGAAATTCGTCGAACACCGTGCAAGCTTTTGGCTAAGGGATTACCCTGCCGAGTTTCACCCGATGCTCGACTACTACATCGAGCACTCGACGCGGGTCGGTGGCCGCATCGTAAGCCCTCCCCCGCTGCTGCATCGATCACCACAGCTGCCCAGGTAACGGCCAAGCGTGATCGGGAGCAGACACAGTCGACGCTGCAGATCGGCGACCTGGACGAACACGTTTGGCACCGTCTGCTAGCCCAATTTTGGATCATCTACGACACAGCGCAAAGGCGTGCGCGCGAAATTAGTGCTCGCGGCGGACAGCGGACCGCACATTTTGAGGTGCAGCCCCCGCAGTGATGCTGCGGATAGCTCTCTCGTTGGGTGCTGCCCGAACAATGGTGCGATCACCCGCAGCCGATGTCGGGACCACCACCACAGGGCGCGCGCTGGCACGTGGAGCCGACGACCCCGCCGGCGGATTCTGATCTTTCGAGGCCGTCACGCCGACGCCCCCTGCTGCTTCTCTATCTGGCGTCGCACTTCGTCGATCGTGCGGGAACTGCCCTCGTAGTTGCCCACCAGCCGAGGATTGGGACGCAAGGCCACCTTGCGACGCCGCGACGCCGTCGCCGGGCTCGCCGAGCCCACCGGTCGATCAGGTTTCTGCTGCTCGTTCACCGTAGCCATGATGTCCTCCTACATCCGAATGATAGCCGTCACGAGCAACACCAGCACAGATCCAGCCAACAGACCCGTCGTGATCCGCAACCGCATCAGCTTGCTCCGAAGCCGCATCTCTGTCACCTGATAAATCGACACCAGTGTCGACGCGATCTCGAACCGGCCCGTCGTCTCATCGACTGTCGAATACTCCTCCAACACCACTTCCGGATTGAGCCCCGACGCGGTATTGGGTGCAATCACGAATGCCGCCATGATTGCCGCCGCACCGGCCAGGGCAGCACCCGCAACCTCCCACACACCGATCCCCGCGGGATTGCGCAACACGATCCCCACCAGAATGCCCGCGAATCCCAGCAGCACACCCCCGCGCTGATCGATGCTCGTCACTCGGCGTTCCTGAGAATCCAGCGTCCGTTCGATGCTCGCGTGCACCATCTCGATTGCCGCCGGATTCAGCTCGACACTCACCGGGTTGAGCTCGGACGCCATCTCTTCGCCAGCAGCGGAGTCCGGTGAAGCATTTTCGCGCCCACCCCGGTCGTTCGATTCCACTGCTAGCGCCCCCTTTTCGACATCAATTTCGGCTGCGCCGAACCTCGTCGGCCACACCGCACCCATCAGCCGGCGCACCATGACACTCACCGCAATATTGTCTCAGCACACCACCGGCAACGTGTGTGAACACCTCTCACTGCGTCCTGCGTCTTCGAGCGGATCGACGGAGCAGACGACGTCTCAGGTCATCAGGATCGGACATGATGTACATCAAGTACAGCAGCGGCAGGTACATCAGTGTCGCCGGCAGCCGGCCGTTGTGTTGCGCGAAAAGTCGGTCACGGACGGGATCAGGTTTGTCGAACCCGTGTGTAGTGTTCCTGCGCAAACGCATGAACTGACTCACTGCGTCATCGAGTGACAGGGATTTGTCCGCTCCACCGGGCAGCTTCAGAATTACCTTCTCCGACCTACGGTAATTCTTGATGAAGAACCCGTCCCCCACTTCGGTCAACGCTTCCACACCAAAAGCCGCGTACGGAAGCAGGACGGACTGAACATCAGCAGGCATACGTTCTCGAACTTGCTGCAGCGCTTTCGCCGCAACCGAGGGCTTGCACAGTGCCGTGAGATCCCATGAAAGCCAGGTCGCCTCGATCAGGTCCATTGCTGACCACATCAGAACTCCGGCTGCGTAGTCGTCGTGCAGCGATAGCAGCGTCGAGGTAACTCGTTGCAGAAGATCCGCAAATTCCATCAACCGGTTCTGCTGCGCATAGGGGAGGTAGTCACCGTCAGCATCTGCGAACAGGCATGGGTTCAGGAGATGCCCGAGAACAGAGTTCATCTGAGCAACCCACCAAGCGACGGCCGCACCCCACGCCTCCGGTGCCGGCGGCTCCTGCCGCTGGGGAAGGCGACCCACTGGTGATCGGGGAAGTACCTGATGCGCTTCGTACGGAACAGGAGACCTCCCGACAATATCTGTGCCGAGAGTGAAAATCACCGCACCCGACACCCTGTTCGCTTGAAACGCCCATACCCATGGAGACCGTGCGGCCAACAACGGACCGAGATGGCTCGCGGGAATCAAGACACTGCTCAGGATCGACGATCCCGACGCGAAAATGGTCTCATCGACGTCGATCGGCCCGCGTCGTATGTCGTCGAGAAGTTCGGGGTCCTGATTCAGACGTAACACGAAACCAGGAAACCTGATCCGACGGTGCGTGGCGTTGCCATAGCGAACAACGTGGACAGCATGCCGGTCGAACGGATGCTCGTCATCGTCGTCCGAAGTTCCGGCCAACTCCCTACTCGCGTCCTGTACTGCCGCGGACAAGGCTCGATCGCTGGCGGTGATGACAGGTAGCTGGAGTCCGTACAGGAACGATCCCACCGCACCCGCGCTCATCTGTCTGATCGCGCGAAGGCGCTCCTCAACGACTCGCCCATGGTCCAGCCTGGAGACGTAAGGGTCTTGCGGGAGGTCGACGAGCTCGTCATCGACGTCCGCTTCCGAACCCGACAGGGTGCGAACGGTCATAAAATCGACACAGTCCATGCTGGCAGCCGGCTCGGTTAACGCCCACACATCGGGCGCGGACGTGTGGGCGACCTCGAACCCCAACTCTTCCAGGTAGGCCTGCACTTGCCCCCCAGCCAATTCCGGTGGCATCGTGACGTTGACAGTCAACCGTTCAGGCATTCCACCAGCCTACAAACCGGTAAGCCTGGAGTGACTCAATTTCGCACCCGAGGAGCGGGGGCGCACGGCTCTAATTTGTGACCAGGACCTGCAGTTCACCAATCCGAACTTCAGTACGCGAAGTCAGCGGCGTGGGTATGACTCCACCGACCGTCCCGTTGGGTGTCGTCGCTGTCCACGTGACGAGCCAATTCGATGTCGCGGAGACCTTGAATGTCCCACCGGGCTCGGTAGTGGACGTCTTGTGATAAACGATATTGCCGCACGTCGGACTTGGAAGCCCTTGTGCAACATCGGTATACGGCGTGAAGGGCAGTAACGCACCTGGGCACACCGACGGCACGGATCCGTCCCCCCAATTGACGACCACGGACGTATTGACCCCTGTAGCAGAAACTATGACACCCGGTCCTGCTGCAGTTCTGGTCACGGGGCCGACTGTCGATTCCCGTGGGTCAGCGACCCAGAACCAGCCGGGTAGACCAACCAGGCCGACAGCACCTGTGTTTGCGGGGTTCGGGGTGATGCCTATTCCGGGCGGATCCAACTGCATTGCCGTAACCGCTTGGCCGACAACGGTCATAACGTCGACCACCGGAGGCGTAGCCGGCACCCCAACGTCCGGAATTTGAACACACGGACCGGCCGCTTCGCAGGACCATGTTGTGCCGTCATCATTAACGACGTTCACTGCCATCGGGGCACCACTATCAGCATTTCGAACAAGCGTCATATTGGCGGCGTCAGTCGACGGAACGAACTCGAGCGGCGGTCCGGACGGCGCGGCGCTCCCACCACCTCCCCCGCCCACAGCAGCTGGCGCGGATCCAGTCGTTCCACCCCCTGACGGCACACTCGTGTACGTACCTTCGACCACAACTGTCGAACCACCCAAGCCTCCGCCGAAGGCACCGCCAGTTCCGGTGCCGATCCCCGGCTGCGCAAATACTGGGTTCGCGTTGAACACTCCAACTAGAAGCACTGATGCGATAACCCCAAGCGGCTTACGCATGACCCACCGCCCTTATGGATTCCAGTTGCCTACTTGCCAAACCGTCGATCATGGTGCGTCGCATGGGGTACCCGAAGAAGTCACTGCATCGGAAACAATGCGCCAGCCTGATGAATCTGGCCACGCCACGTTCTCCAGAGTCGGCTTGCCCAGCTCCCGCCGGACTCGGTCAGGAGGGAGCACACTCGTGCCGTCCGGACGGATCTGGTCATAGTTCGAGCTGTCGATGCAGACTCGCAATGTTGCCGACGCTTCTTCCTTAATTGGGTTCCCGTCAGCATCCTTTGGTGCCTGCAGTTCCGTCACGAATGCATCTGCGACAGTCGCAGCACCCGTGGAGACAATTCCTTGAGATCGGCGCAGGTTCACGTTTGCCTTCAACTGATCGAGGATCTTTCCACTCGCAACAGAGTCCAGCATGTTGATGTCTACAGCAGGATCGCTCTCGACCTTCGCGAGAACGGCGAAGAACTCATTCACCTTTGCTGTTGCCTGCTCGGTCGCCTGTTGTTCCGGGGACTTTTCGACGCCCTCTGGTCCCGTGAGGACCGGCTGCGTGGTGGTCGTTACGGGGGTCGCCTCAATGTCACCGCTCCCGCATGCGACGCTGATGCTTGCAGCGGCTGCTACTGCGAGGATTGCCGCGCCTGTGCGACGTCGTGTGCTGATCATCGTGGACCCCCTACGTTGTTCTGTGCGTTGTACTGCGATAACGATAATGGTGCGGCTGTTTGGACCGTAACGTGCTTACCGGACACTTCAGACACCTCGATTGACGCGACTGCTATCAACTGGCTATTGCTCCGATCCGGTAGAGGGCGTTGCCGCCATTGTGGAATTGCGCGAGGGCGCGCAAGAGTTCGTCGGTTTCGGGTTCTGGGTCGACATCGATGTCGGCGAGGTTCGCGAGCAGTTGGTCGATCAGCTCCTGGGTCTTGCTGATCTCGTCGCTCCCGTGGGTAGCGATGATCGCCAGTCTCCAGAGACCTTCTCGGAACGGTTCGACGGTGACGCCGCGGTTTGCGGTGGTGAGCGCGGCGGAAAGATCTCCGGTCTTTATTTGTCTGGTGGCGAGCTCTTCGAGGGCATCCGCGAGGGTCGAGATCATGTGCTGCTGTAGGTTTCGTGCCCACCCGTAACGGTCTGACCGTGTCCCGGCGAATGGTTGATCGTTTACCAGTTCTGCAGCCGTCCGCAATTCCGCATCGGTGGCGGCGGCCGGAGTGGTGTCGATCAGTTGTTGCCAGTAGTCCCAGTCCGATCGGACATCGGGGTGCAGTCGGTAGCCGGTGCGGCCGGTGCGGTCGCCGTGCTTCGGAAATGCCTGCTCACCGTTCTCTGTCTCTCCCAACCAATTTCGCAGTCTCGAGAGGTAGTTCTGGCGTCGTGTCGCCTTCTTTTTCGGCTGATCCTCCAGAGGGAGTTTGTCGAAATTGTCTGCAGGCCAGATCTTTTTGTCGATGGAGTCGTGTTTGATTCCCGGGTGGATGGAGAGAAGAGCGGCGATCTCGGTTAGGAGTACTTCACGGCCGTCCTTGGGTGGCTCCCCGGTCGGGGTGGTGACTGCTGGTTTCCCGAGAAGATGGAGCCAGAGATGTCCCGGGGCCGGTACGTCACCAGCGACAGGAGCGATGGGTGGGGCCTGGTCGTCGTACCTGATCGCTTCTGGGGATGTCCACTGCGCGGCGTCCGGGCTGTAGGTCGGAACGTTTGTGACGTCGGGGGCGGTCTCCGATGCGGTAGTTCCGTTCAGCAGCAGCTGGTCGGTGGGGTCGATCGTGGTGACGGAGTCGAGGAAGGTCTCAGCGCTTTCGGCGTCGGTGAGGTGTGCGTCGATTTCGGCTGCAGCCCAGGGGTCGTGCATGGACGACTCTGTGGGGATAGCTGGCTGTGTGGCGGTCGCGAGGTAGGCGGTAATGCCTTCATATTGGTCCGGCTCGAGAAATGCTGGCTGGAATGCGAAGCCGCCGTCGGTGTCTCGTTTGACAAGGCTTGCGGTGTTGCGGTCGACGATGTCGAGTGTCCACGCGGCCTGGGTGTTCTCGCTGGCGGTGCTGGCGGTGCTGGCGGCAGCGAACGCCACGCGCGGTGTGGCGGCCAGGATCTGATCGAGTGATTGCTGTTGGTCGGCCGTCAACTGACTCGCGATGAGAACTACTTCGGGGGCGGTCATTTCGCTTGTGTCGTAGATCGAACGGGCCGCTGCAATGCTGTCGATGTGTTGTTCGACGAGGGTGTCTTGGTCACGTTCGGCTTGTCGGGCGAGTCTGGCCAGCACTTCGCCTGGTTGGTCGGTGTGCTCGATTCGACCGTTGCCGAACAGTTCGGGGAGCTCCTGTCCGAAACCGATCAGCGTCAGGTGCAGATTGTCGGCGAGCGGGGATTCGACGAGTTCGAGGGCCAGGGCCTGGAGAGTGCCGCGGGCGTGCTCTGGTGAAGCTGAGACGCCGAGGTAGCCGAGTTCTTCCAGGTTGAGAAGAACTTGGGTTCGGTCGTCTGTGGAACCGAGTGTCACGAGCGTGGGGTACGGGCTGATTGTGGTGGGTGCTGGGGCGATCCGGACGTCGGCGGGGAGGGTCCAGGTGCCGGTCTCTGATCTGAGCCACTGGTCCGGCAGTACGGAGTCATCAAGGATTACTAGCTCCACCGCATCGGGACCGATGAATGCGCCGAGTAATGCCGGCAGTGCGTTGCCCTGTGTCCGAGCGTGTTCGGCGATAGTCCTCAGTGCTTCGTCGAGCCGCGTGAGGACGTTGTTGTCCGCTGCAGAATGAATCTGTTCTTCCACAACTGCTGCAGCGCCCCAGGTTTGAGGGAGGGTCTCGCCTCTGCGGCGATCGTGCTGTTGACGGTGCCGGCGCAGCCCGAAGGCCCCAGCCAGTCCGATGGCCGCTAGGGCTGAGATACCGAGCCACAATGTGCTGTTCTGATCCTCGGAGACATCGCTTGGCTGCGCAGTGGCGGCGATATATACCGGGTCTGTCGTCGATGTATTCAGTGGGATCTGGGTGGCTGGCTGAGTCGGGGCGGGAGCTGCAGCAGGACTGGGTGACGACGTCTGCGCTGGAGCAGGCATTTGAGCGGGTGCCGGCCCGGGTGCCACAACATCTGCGCCCGCGGACTCAGCAGCAGGTTCGGAAGCTGCCACCGGGGCGGGAGCCTCTGCTGGCTCAGGGGCGGCCACCGGAGCAGGCGCTGGCTCAGGAACCGCCGACGGGGCGGGGGCCTCTGCCTGCTCAGGGGCTGCTGGAGCAGGCGCTGGCTCAGGAGCCGCCGCTGTCGGAGCAGGTAGCTGTGACGAAGCGCTGTTGAGTTCGATGCCGAAAATCTTCGCAGCGGCGGCGGCAGCGGCCTGCGCTTCTGCCTGAGCCTGTTCGTCACCGCCCGGAACCATCTCCGCTTGTTCCGGAACGTCGGTGCCACCCAGGAGAGGTGCAGCGGAGGACAGTTCAGGCGCTGCTGCGGGGGCCGGTTCAGGAGCGGCAGCCGGAGCCGGTTCGGGAGCGGCAGCGACCGGGGCCGGTTCAGGAGCGACGGTCGGTTCGGGCACAGCAGCAGGTACAGGAGCGGCAGCAACCGGGGCCGGGTCGGGGGAAGCAACCGGACCCGGTTCGGGCGTGACGGTCTCGGCGGTTTGATCGTTGACGGTGAGCTGCTGGCCGACGTGGATGATTGTCGACGGTGCAGTTCCGTCGGCGTTGATGATTTCTTTGTAGCGGTGTCCGTCACCCAGATGTTGCTCGGCGATGCTCCAGAGACTGTCGCCTTCTCGAACTGTGTAGGCCCCGTCGACGGTTGTGGGTGCGGCGGCGGGGAGCTGAAGTTTCCATCCTGGTTGCAGCCATCCGTCGACGGTCAGGACGTCGGCGTTGAGTTGCTTGATCTCGGTGTATCGAAAGCCATCGCCAAGGTGGCGTTCTGCGAGTTTCCATAGGCTGTCGCCCTGCTGCACCGTGATGGTTTCCCCGTTGATGGGGCGGGCGGGGGCTTCTGCTGGATGCGGTTGGCTTTGTTGCGTTACTTGGATCGGTGCCGAGTGGGCAGGGGCGTCGAAGAGCGGTAGTGCTGTGGCGGTGAGGGGTTGGGCTGTGGCGGTGCCCGCTGTTACCAGCATGAGCGCTCCGCCTATGAGAACGGAGGCGCTTCGCTGCTGGAAGCCGAGGCCTCGGAGTTGAGGTGCTTTGATGCCGCGTAGTGCTGCGACGAGTTCGATGACGGTGCTGAAGGTGAAGGTGGCCCAGGCGAGCCAGCCGATCCAGGTCACGAATCCGAGGAAGAGTGATCCGTCGTCTTGGGTGGTCAGAGCTGTTTTGATCTGGTCGAGATCGGGCAGCGTCGTCGGTATTGGGTTGCCGCGGAATGTCCACAGTGCGAGCGGAATTCCGACGACGAGGACGAGTAGGACGATCAGGTAGAGCAAACCAGTCAAGCGCCGTCGGATGGTGGTCATGCGGGTGTCCTTTCCGATGGCTGCAGGGTGGCCGGGGTCGTGCAGCGTTGCGCCGCGAGCTGTCGAATCACGTCCTCCGTCTTCTCGTGGAGTTCTGCGACTCGTCTGCTCTGCGGTCGATTGGTCATGGTGTGCCGGGGATTCCGAGGTTGGTGCGGTTCAGGTTGACGGTGGCTGTTCCGATGATCTGCTGTGGCCCGACGCCGATCAAACCGAGGACACGGGGTTGGTAGGTCGTTGTGGTGGTGATCAGCAGTGTTGTCGGTCCGGTCTGCACGACGACGCCGGGGATTCCTGCTGCGGCAAGGTATTTGGTGGCTTTGGCTTGGGCTGTCAGCGGGTTGACGACGACGTTGGTACCGCGGACTGCGAGTGGTTCGATGATGGCTTGTCCTGCCCCGCGGGCTGCTTCTTCAGCGACTTGCTCGGCGCGCTGCTTGGCGTAAACTTTGCCGCCGCCGTCGACGACGAGACCCATCATGATCAGCAACGCCATGGCTGTGATGACGCTCCACATGGCGATGGTTCCGGCGTCGTTGTGCGCGTCTCGCCGTGTGCAGGCGGCCACCGCCCGGCGTAGTGCTTCGGTCATCAGGCGCGCTCCCGGTAGGTGTCGACGGGTGAAGTCGCGGTTGCTGTGATGGTCCGTGAGCCCATGACTTGCGGGAATCCGAGTGCGTCGAGGGAGATGACGCACGTGACGGTGGCCGAGACGGAAGCCGTGACGCCGGGGCGAGTTCTGAATCCGCCGAGGTCGGTGTTGACGTTGAGAGCGGAACAGGTGAGCCCTCGTGCTGCCAGGTCGTTTCGCGCGGCTGCTTGCGCATCGGGGGCTGCGGAGAACGCCGTTCGCGCGATGGAGGCGGTACGCGCGGCCTCGTTCGCGGCGTGGACTACTTTCTGGTGCGCTTGCGCGAGAACGCCGAAGGTGACGATCAGTGCGATCAGGAACAGTGTGGCGGGGGCGACGATGACAGTCTGCAGGGCCGATCCTCGGTCGTCGGCTCTGGCTGCGGCTGCCAGCTGGCGCAGTTTGTTCGCGGTGTTCATCTGGTTCCTGGGGCAGTGACTCGTTCAACGGGAAGCGTCTCGCTGACATTGATGTCGAGGGAGAAGAAGGGGATGAGGCGGATGGGTTGTCCGGTGATCTGGACAGTTGCTTCTCGCAAGCCTCGGTTGACGACAATGACGGGTGCTCGAAGGGTCGTCGGGCCGGCGGTGGATGCGAAGGCGTAGCCCGCCGCTGTTCCGGCCGCAGCGCTGCCGAATTGCGATCGCGCTTGTCGTAGAGCTTCTTCACCGGTCGAAATCGCTACGGTCCGTGCGTGAGCGTAGAGAGCTGCCTGGATTGCGATGAGGAAGAGCAGTAGGACGACGCCGAATACCACGACTGTTTCGAGGGCTGCGCCGCGGTCGTCTCGACGTATGCGGGTGAGCCATTCGCGTAGTGGTACATGTGTGTCGGTGAGCAACGCTGGTCCTCCCCTGTCTCGTTGGGCGAGTGGTGGGGTTACTGGATTCGGTTGAGGTAGCGCTGTGCAACCACGGTGATTCCGGCGACGATAGCGATGGCGAGGATGACGAGGCCGGCGGTGATGACGACGGTCTCCATGCTGTAGCCCTTGTCGCTTTTGCGTCCGCCGGCGCGCTCGGTCATCCGGGTATAGGAGAACAGTGCCAATGCGAACAGTGTTGCGGTGGTTGCTGCGATCCGGTTTGCGATTGTGCGCGATGCTGCCATGTGACGTTTCCCTTCGATATGTAAAAGCCCTGGTTATGACGGTTCTGGATGCCGGTCAGACTATCGCCAAGACCGGACACTTCGAGCAGGTGAAGTGCACGGATCGGTGTTTGCACAGCTCAAACTTGGTAGTTGATCGTTGAATGACAACGCATTCGGGTTGTTCGGTCTAGACGCCGCCCATGATGTTCACTCCGGCCGGCACGATCAGCATGATCATGAACAGCACGGCCAAGGTGCCGAGAGGTGCGTCCATCTTCTTCGTTTTGGCTCCTGCTTCGCCTTGTTCTTTCGAGAGCAGGGCACTGCGGAGCGCTCCGGCCCGCGCGGCAAGAGTGTCGGCCACGCTCGCTCCCTGGTCGCCGGTATAGGTCATGATGTCCGCGAGATCTCCCAACTCCGGCAGCGCCAGTTCGGCTGCAAGATTGGACAGAGCAGCCCATGGTGCCTGTCCGGCGAGGGACGCTTTCTGAAGCTCGGCATCCAGACGTAGAAACACCCAGCTATCGCCCACTGCGGCAGCGCGTTCGAGACTTTGGAATGCAGCGACGCCGCCACTTCGGTTCAACGAAACGAAGTCGATGAACGCCGCCAATGCTCGGGTGAATTCGAGTCGGGCACTAGCGGCGCGAGTCTTGACGTCGGCGTCGGGCGCGAAGAATCCCACCAGCGCCAGGACGAGGGAACCGGCTACGGGAAAAGTCAGGGGCACTGCCATGCCGAACAGCGCCAGGAGTGCGATCGAAATCGGCGCGATGATCAGACCTATTGCAGCGGAAAGGATTTTGTCTCCGATGAACTTTTGTGGAGTTTCTCGGAGGATCGCCAGGTCCGCGGTCGGGATCCTGAACCACGCCTGCGATCGCAGCCGCGGGTAGAAGCGGGCACCGACCTTGTAGGACAGGGCATCCGAACCGGTGAGGTCGTCACCGCCGCGGGTGTCGACGGTGTACGGGTCCGGGGCTGCACCGGACAGTCGTTCCATGGCATCGCCGAGTGCTGGGTCGGCCGGCAGTATGCGGAGAACGAGGAGGATCAAGCCGAGAGCGGCGAGAGCGGCAAGGGCGATCGCCCAGAGCTCGAAGTTGTTCATACTGCGCTCCTCTCACGTGCGGTGTTTGCTGCGTCGCGGTCCTTGGTGCCGATGAACCTGGGGTATTTCACTGGCAAGGTGTATCGCTTCATCCACCCGAGCACCAGGCCGAAACCGATGAATTCGAGGAACAGAACGGGCTGGAGGAGGGGCTGTTTGTACGGGTCCATGTAGTTGGTGAACAGGAACAACCCAACGATGACAACGACGGTGATGACGGTGACCCCGCGAGCGGTCGTGCGGGGCCCTTGCCGTTCCGCTTCGGCCGTTCTGCGGTTGCGCACGTTCTCTGCCACCGATTCTGAAAGTCGCTTCAAGGCTGCGGTGAGTCCGGAGCCGCGCAGGCGAGCTGCCTGCCGCAGTGCACCGACCACGTAGTCGCCGGTGGAATCGTCGAGATCGTCTGCGAACCGAAGCAACGCTTCGTCGATCGACACATTGCCACGCAGGCGCGTGATGAGGCTCGTAATTTCCGGACGCAATGCTTGAGGCATTCCCCTGTGCGTTGCGATGATGGCCTGTTCGAGGCCGGATCCTGCTGCGAGCACTCCAGTCAGGTTGCGCACCCATTCTTCGAGGGCATTGAGGCGTTCGATGTCGTCGGCGGCGGCTGACGATCCGAGTAGGTAGGGGACGCCTACTGCTGCGATCGGAATGATGGGGAAGAGTACGAACCATCCACTGAGGAGCCATGCAGCAAGGCCGACGGCAGTTCCGATGGCGAGGAGTAATTTTGTCCGCCGGGCAATCCGCGCACGTGAGGTGCGGTGGCGTGTCGGCGCAGTCGGGTCGCGGCGATCGCGAATTCCGTTGGCAAAAAACCACATCCCGGCGGCAAAGACAAGGACGATACCGACGGCCGTGAACGTGTACATCAGAGCCCACCACCTGTGATCGTGTTGATGGGGATTTGGTTCGGACTGAAACCGCCTGCGTAGAGCTTGCGGAGCAAAGCTGGGGGCAAAGTTCCGTATTCGCCGGTCCCGCCCGGCTTTCCTTCGTAAATTTTGGTTACTGCGGGCATGGCGTTTTCGCCGGCCTCGATATGGATGACCTCGCTGACGAATCGGACCTGACGCCTCTCGCCGGTGTCGGTAAATTCGTAGTCCGTCTGCAGCTGAATGATCAGATTGATGTGGTGTGCCACTTGGCGGTAGGCGTACTCGACCGGCACTCCTGCTTCGAGGGCGCAGGTGACGAGGCGGTCGATCGCGCCGGCGGCATGCTCGGCGTGCGTGGTACTCAGGGAGCCTTTGGCCATCTGCATTGCTTTGAACATGTCGATGATCTCGCCGCCGGCTACCTCTCCGACGATGACACGGTCGAGCTGCATTCGCACGAACTGGTAAAGGATGTCGGACAGCGTCGTCGCGCCGCGTAGCGCTCCGGTCAGCTCGTTTCGTTCGCCGCCGCCGGTGATTGCCTCGGCTGCAACAACATACGGTCTGCGACCGTCGAGTTTGTCGAGGAACAGTTCGTACTCTGTCTCTGCTGTGCCGATCCGTGTTTGCAGGGGAAGGCAGTTGGCGAGCGCACGAAGGTTGGTTGTTTTACCTGATCCCATGGGCCCGGAGATCACGATGGAGGCACCACCGATGACTGCGGCGCTGAGGATCTCGGACAACAGTTGGGGCATAACACCCATTTCGACCATCTTGTCGATGGTCACATCCTTGTGGCGGTGCATGCGGATGGCGATACTGGGATGGCGGACCGAGTAGCCCATCGCGGACAAGCGGATGTCGCCGGGCAGATTGAGGCGGAGGTTGGGGTTGACCTGCGAGAACGGTCGTCCACCACCGGGTGCGCGCTGCGCGAGGTTGGTGAGCCAGTCGTAGAGCTCTTCGTCGCTGTCCGCGATCGGCGGTCGTGCCTGCAGACTCCCGTCGGGGTACATCACAATGACGCTGTCGCCGTTGATGAGGATGTTCTCGACGTTCGGGTCGTCGACGAGCGGCTGAAGTGGGCCGAGTCCGAACAGCGTGTCGAAGACCGCTTTGACCAGCGTCTGTTCCTCTTGGACGCTCAGCTGTTCGTGACCGGTGTCGATCGCGGACTGCACTTCTTTGCTGACGAGATCTATGACGATCTGCCTGCCCGACTCACGCTCCTCGTCCGGGGTCATGGCAGTGACGCCCAGCTCAGGGTTGAGGGCCTGATCTGCTCGTTGGGTCTTACGGAGAGAGAGGATTTCGGATGCTTCTTTGGTCAGTTGCTTGACCAATTGGTGGTTGGTCCTCGCGACGTCCGACCGCTCAGCTGGAAATGGTGATGGCGATGTGAACGGGACCGTCTCGAGTCGCTCGGGTTCCGGGTGGGAGTGGCGACCGTCCTTGCCGGCTGCGGCGAGCAGACCTGCAGATGAGGAGCCGTATTGCCCGCTCCTGTAACGAGTTATCTCGTTGTCGCCATCGTCGAGGATGATCGGATCGGCGGCAAACATCGGTAGGTCGGGTAGGGCTGGTCGCTCGTCGTAGTCGAAGTCGGGGGCGTTGTTGGTCATGCGGGTGTTCTCCCTTTGGCCTTGTCGGCTCGTTACGCGGGCTGTGAGCTGTATGGCGAGTTGGCGATCCATACGGGCTGGTGCGTTTCGTGGAAGCGCTCGATCTTTTGCCAGGTTCCGTCGATTGCGCGTAGATAGCTTGATCGACGTCGCCGCCAATTACTGAGCGAGGCACCTTCGGAAAAAACTTGCGCGTGTACCGGTGATTCGGGAAGGACTGCGATGACGTCGAGGCCGGTCGCCGCGGCGGTCTCGGCTGCGCTGTAGGGCTCGGTACCCCTGACAATGAGGCCGATGCTGGCCGGCGACTTCGTATTCTCCAGATGCTGCTGTAGTGGGCCCAAGCCAGCACGAACCGCTGCCACTGCGGTCCTGGTCGGTCTGAGCATTATGGCGATAACGTCACTGTGACGGATCAGGTCTTGATGTCCGGACCGTAGATTGAGGCGACCGGCGTCGACGAGCAGGTCACCGCCGCCCTGTTTCGACAACAACGCCAGATGTGCCCCCAACGGGCCCCACGTCGACTTCATCGATTCCGTTTGAGCTGCATTGACCAGGCCGGGGACGAACCATCCTTGCGCCTTGGTCGGCTCCTCTGGATCGAACGGCCCGATTCTAACTATTTGGTGCTGGAAGGCTGGGCCTATTCGGCCGTGCCTGTTCGGCTCGACCAGTTGGATGATCGATCGGTCGTGCCGGCGGCGCGCGTGAAAGTACCCGGCCAGCGTCGGGGACGATCCGATCGGATCGGCCTCGATGTACAGCAGCTTGCGGGAGTCTGCGGTGAGAGCGATGCCCAGGCCGGTCGTCGAGACGCCTGGCGAGCCGGAGATCGAGGTCAGGGTGACGAGCATGGCTCAGCGCTCCCGGGAGTCGAGGACGATGGCGACGCGGTTGGTGGCGGCTCGGGCGGCGATCCAGCTGGCCTCGTCTTTCTTGACCAGAACGTCCACTGTCGTCTGTCCGGTCTCGGGGATGTCCTTCACGGCAACGACCTGTGCGTTCGCGGTGACCGGACCCTGCACCGGGGAATCGTCTTGATCTCGGGGAGTGTCGACGATCCGGACGTTGTCGCCTGCGAGCAGTGGCTCTGCGGGAAGTTTGCTGATTGCGACGGTGATGCCGACCAAAGTGTTGTCCCCGCTGGGGATTACGGCGTTGGTGAACGACGATGGGTTCAGTGCCGATCCGCTCAGGAGCGGAACTGCTGCGCTCTGGCCCACGACCGATGCTTTGTCTGTGGCAGGAACGGTCGCGATGGTCGCATCGCTGTTGACCTCTGCGGTTTTGAGGTCGTCGGTGGTGATCGTCTCCCCCTGTGGCACGTCGCGGGCGAGCACCAGAATTGTCGTGGTGGCGCGCATGGCGTTCACCAAAAAGACCGCTCCTACGATTGCGACGGTCATCAAGGCGACTCCCGCGATCCAGTACGACCGTCGACGGCGCACTTTGGTGGTGGATACGACTTCGGTGAAGTCATGGCCCGGCTTAGGAGATGCCTCTCTTGCGCTGCGCGGCTCCCCCACTGTGGCGGTCGATGTCTTTTCTTTGAGATTGCCGAACATGGGCATAGCTCAGTCACTTTCCGTTTGTGTCGTGGCGTCGAGGCCGAGATGTGCTTTGAGGGCAGTTCCGATGAGGTGGCTGCGGGAACGGGCCTTGAACTGGTCTTTCAGTTGATCGATGATCACCCAGTCATCGGCGTACAACCCGACCGTGACTCCCTTCTTCTCCGCCTTACCCTCAGACGGCTTCCCACCTACTCCCCTGGCGCGGAACAGACCTCCGCCGACCTTGCCTCCCGGAAACAGAAGGCTTTCGAGATCGCTGTGGACATCCTCGATAGCAGTGATGACCACCTCGCCGTGGGTTCTCCCTGTCCGTTTGCTCTCCTTCGCCAGACCGTGTGCAACCCCGACAGCAAGATGAACCGTCGACGGCACAATCGTGTCGTCGTGCCCCAATTCAGCTGCACCAGAGGATGTCTCCTCCTCGTTTGAACTCAACTGCACCACCTCCGCTGACATAGCACTTATCGATCCGGCCGGCGGCGGTGGCATGAAGGCTGCCCCGAGCGACTGTCGCGCAGGCGGAGATGTCGGCACGTTCGCACTCTCAGCGCTGTCGGTCCTCACTCACGATCCTTCCGATGTCCCCGTGTACCTGAGTCGCAGGCTTGAGTGCGACGTACGAGATATACCGGGTCTCCCGGACACCGCGAACAGCGTCGATCCGAACCGAACCCTGCAAAACGAACCCCGTGTTCGTCCCGCAAGAGGACCCCATCCCCTCCCCACCAGGACAAAGGCTATCTCCACCTCAACAACAGTGGTGATCAACACGCGGTACATAACATTTCAGTAACAAGGTAGTCGATCGCGCACTCGTTCAGTTCCGAAGCAAACGCGGCGCGGCACCGACCCCTGACGGTCCGTGCCGCAAGCAATGTCCTCTGCAACTTCTACGGGCCGTTGACTGACTCTCAACCGAACTGCACTCGGCGCTGCCTCTTGACTCCAAGACAAGTTGGATTATGATCACTGCCACGTGATCACAACACGATTTTGTTATCGTTTGACACTCATGTCGGACTGATGTGGTTCTCGTGACTCAGTGCTATTTGATTTGATGGCTTTCATGTGTGTCCACAATCTGCCGCCAATGTTTCTTCAACGCAGCGTCGTTCACCGACGATCTTGAACCGATCGCCATGCAGAGCTCACCAGGAAAACCACCACATCTACCTCTTCGGCCGTGGGCACAGTCATAGAACTGATGCCAGAGGGGTGGTGACACACCACCATTTACCTGCAACCATTGAACGATGAGCTTCTCCGACACCGCCACCGCGCCAGGCAGCGGCGTCGCAGCCCGAACGCTCGACGACCTACGATGGCACCGCGAGTTCCATCGTCAGTCCCAGTTTCGCTGGTGGGACACCGAGGCCGCGCTCGTTGCCACCGAATTCACTCGTGGACAGGACCAGTTCCACACAGTGCACGACCTGGCACAACTGGAGCGATGTCGGCTAGCGCTCGCCGACTACACCACGACCTGCCAGCGAGCCCTGGGCCGCGCCCTCAAACAGTCACAACACGTTCTCGACACGCAGAGCTGGACTTTCGCGACTGATGCGCTCCTGCTGTTGCCGTGGACATGCGAGCAGAGCAGCTACCTTGCGACCTGGGCCGACCCGCACGATCCGACAGCTCTGAGCAACCCTCAAGTCCGGCGCATTCAACGTTCCTGTGAGCGCATGATGTTCGGAAATCCCCTCATTCTTAGTTGGGAATTGAGCCACCTGTGGAGCCTCTACCGAGCCGCCGAGACACTGCTCGAAGACACCCTTGTAGATCTCACCGTTGAACTCTCAGAATCAGTCCCTGACGCCACCCTGCTGTGGGCCACCCAAATGGCGTCGAAGATCGGTCTGGAACAACGGATAGCCGAACAGCGAACGACCCGCGGAGAGCCTGGCGATCCCCGCCGCCGACTGCGTCAGAGCTATTCGGATCTACGCTGATTGGAACGCGAACAGTCCCCCGTTGACCTGGCGTCTTATGTGAAATTCGTGCCAGGCTCGCGTCGAACTACGTAGCAATCCTCGCACTCCCCTACCGATACCTCTCCCCTCAACACTTCGCTTGAGCCTTCGCGAAGCCAGCAGAGCCTGCGGATTGGGAGTCGCGGCCATGATCGCAGCTCGAATCGCACGCTGATTCGCACATATCGACGCTTTGTTGATCCGACATAACTACCCACTCTCGATCCCGTTCATCATCCCAGTGCTCTGCTCCCCTACCTCCGTTACCGTCTACCGGGCAATCATCCCAACACAATGGGCGTAGCACTTCGTAGTACTCCTCGCACAGTAAAGCGTTGGTTTCATCGCGTACTAAACCGCGTGTTTGAGGGCGTACAAATACGCTTGTTACACCGTTGGTTAATACGCGTAATACTACGCATGCAATACCGGGTATAACTCCGCACGTCAACACGCGGGTTAATTACCGTTTTGGTCAGCACATCAATGCCCGTGTTTCTTCACGTGTTAACAAGGGTGTTGATATGCGACTTAACGTGCGTATTGGTACGCTGTTACTAGGGCGCAGCACTACATGTTTTATTGCGCGTGTTTTGCCGCGTAAGAGTGCGAGCATTGATACGCATGGTGTTACACGACTTAGACCGTGTTGACTGACGTGCGTGACTGGGCGTACTCTCGCGCACACAACCACGCACGACAACCTGCGCATCCGCCCGCACAAGAGCGTGCGGGACAAGTCGAGCCGCTCGCACGTACCGATTCGGCACCGTGAACGCCTCCCGGTCACGCTTCTCCACGGCAGCGCTCGAATAGATGCACGCGGATCCAGGACTCTGGAAGGAAGGTTCTATCGATGGCAATATCAAATTCCCTCGCAGTCACCCAAGGTAAAGGGGGAGTGGGCAAGACGACGGTTGTTGCCAACCTCGCAGGCCTGTTCGCCGCTGCCGGCTACCGTGTTCTCGTCGGGGAGTTCGACCCTCAGGGCAACCTGGCCCGCGATTTCGGTTACGAAAAGCAGTCCGGTGAAGAACTTCTGATGTCGTTGATGTCAGGCGGACAACCCCCGATCATCAAAGACGTCCGACCCGGTCTAGACGTCATTCCCGCTGGTCCTGCGCTCGTCGACGTTGCTGGCATGATGCTCTCCAGGCTCAGCCGCGGGGGCGAATCGCTGGGGCAGATCCTCCACAAAGTCCTTGCCCCGATCGTTCCCGACTACGACATTGTTCTCTTCGATACCCCGCCAGGCGACGTGATCATCGGTGATGCGGTGCTGTACTGCACGTCGTCCGTTCTCATCCCTACTCGCGCCGACGATGGCAGCCTCGACGGCCTCGACCGCGTCGCCGAGCGCTTCGCGCGTGCCCGGGAGCACAATCCGCAACTGAGATTGGCTGGCATGCTTCTGTTTGCGGTCGGCAGTAGGTCACAACGGCTCCAGGACCAGGTGAGGGAAAGTATTACGCAAGCCATTCCTGACACCATTGCCCCCATCTTCGGCACGACAATCCGCTACATGGAGAGCGCCGCTGCCGACGCGCGGCGGCATGGGCTCCTAGCTCACGAACTCGAAGGCGCTACTGCTAGCGCAAAGAAGGCTCGGTTGAAAGCGCTGAGGGACAAGGTGAAACCACCCAGCCTTCTGCTCTCTCGGGATGCAACCGGGTTGGCGGATGACTACGAGGCCCTAGCAGCTGAGGTCTTGCAACGCTTGGCCGAGCTTGCTGCCGAAGCCGATCACGCAGAAGAGGTAGCACCCGCATGAGCACCACTGATCGCAAGAAGCGACCCAGCCTGGCGGACCAATTCGACAAGCCCGCTCCCCGTGGATCTGGCCTCGCCAACATTTTCCCTCGCAATGGAACGGGTTCCCTCGCCAGGCCTGCCGCAGTGGAACCACGCTCGACCGACGTGGCTGCCGAAAGAGCCGTCGACGAGCCGCACGTACAGGCTCCGGACGTGACATCTGCACCGGATGCTCCTGTAGCACCTGCACCAGAGCCTCCGACCGAGGTTGCTACATCTGCCTCGCCCTCCGGGGGCAGCACTGCCGCAACCGAGGACGTAGCCACCACACCCGAAACCGGGGCCGACACCGCTACAGCGGAGCCGTTGGCTGCGATTGTCGGTGATGAAGATGTGCGCCCGATCGCGGTCTACGTTCCCGCGACGGTCAAAGAGGCCTGGAAGACGCGATCTCAGCGGGAGAAGAAGTCCTACGGCGAGATCGTCGAGGATGCCTTCGCCGCGCACACCCCGGAAACCTTGGTTCGCCTCTTCGCCCCTCGCGCCGTCGAATCGCCACGCGGTGGCATGCCGCGTCTGGCCCGCCCGAAGGTCGCGAGCGGGGGAGTGGAGGTGCGTCCACATCTGTGGGTAGCCCAGACCCGATGGATAGACGAGCAGGTAGAAGCAAGTCCGCTCATCCCCTCACGAAGCGCGCTGATTGCTGCGGTCGTTGAGGACTATCTGATCTCTTGATCCGCCGGGCCAGAGCGTCTTGCTCCTGGCTCCCCACCGTGCTCCCCACCATGCTCCCCACTCCGGTGGGGAGCGTTTTTTTGCCTTTGAGCTGCCCTTATCTCCATGCTCCCCATGCTCCCCACATAAAAGAGCCAAGGTCACGCGTATATCGATGAAGGGGCTTGCGCAGCGGGTCGGTTCGACGAGCTGGGGTGTTCGTCGTGTCCGGTGCCGCAGAGACAATGTCGAGAGATTTCGCCACTTCTGTCACAGAGGTAGATCGAGACGGATCTACCTGTCATGTGTGGTGCGAGGGCGGGTACGGACGAGGTGCGGAGGAACATGTGAACGTGGCACGACAGGCAGGCGACACACCGGATGTCGCGGCCTCCCTGTTTCTGTTACCGAATCCGTTTAATGTGATCGCATGGCTGGAAGCAAACCTGGGAGAGAGTCGAAGGGCCCTCGCATACCCGCAATGGTGCGCACGCCCGACACGCAGTATGCGCATTACAAAAACGAGGCCGACGCCCTTGGCCTCGACCTCAGCGACTACTACGTCTATGTCATGGCGCTGCACCATGATCTACCCATGCCGCATTACATCCAAGATCGAATCGATCCCGCACAGTACAAGCTGGGCGCGTGATGACCTACCCCTAGACAGTGAAAAACCCCCCTCGTGCTTGGCGGCGAGAAGGGGGGTCTTCCGGATTCACAAGTGAGCGAATCGCTCCGCTCCAACCACCCACCGGGAACAACCACGAACACGACAGGAGGTGTATTGACATCATAGCTCAGTACCCCTGCCTCGCCGTGATTTGCGCTCCGAACCCAGCGCGCGTCGTACATCTACGTGTCGGCGGTGAGTCGTGACGTCACCGACTCCCAACCGCGGCCACATGTGGTCGATGGACAACATCCGTCCACGCCTCGAGCAGCTCGGCGGCTTCAAAGCCACATCGAGTACCCAGTTTCAGGCGAGATGCCCCGTTCACGACGACCGTCACGCTTCGCTGTCTGTCACCTGGACTCCGGGCCACCACGGTTCTGGAATGGTGCTGCTGCGGTGCCATGGCTGCTCAGCGACGGCCGCAGAAATCGCCGAGCGTCTCGATATCGGTGTGTCCGATCTGTTCGACGAACCCTTGCCGAGTCGGGATCCGAGCGCACCGCGTGTCGGTAGATCCCCGCAGCAACGGGCAGCGGGCAAACGACGTGGGCGTCTGGGGCGTCTGCCTGCTCGGATTGCCGGTCCGATGCCGGAGCCCGAGGTCGAGCACTCTTGGTCGGAAGTTGCGCGCTATCCCTACACCGATGCCGACAGCGTATTGGTGCAGGAGGTCATCCGCGAGGAGTGCACCTCGTGCGGCGTCAAACACAAACGATTCCGGCAGTTGTTCGTCGGTCCGAATCGCACGTACGTCAAACGTAAGCCTGCGGTGTTCACTCCGGTCCTGTTCGCGATGCCGCAGCTGCAAGCGGCGCTGTCGGCCGGCCAGCCGGTGTGGCTGCTCGAGGGCGAAAAGGATGTCGAGACCGCGATGCGTCTCGGTCTGTGCGCGACCACGAATGCCCAGGGTGGCCTGAACTTTCCGCCACAGCTCGCCGAGGTGTTCGCCGGTGCCGCAGTGCGCGTTGTGCTCGATCGTGACGCCGCAGGATACGAGCGCGGCATCGAACTGGCGTCGCTGCTCGGCGCAGTTGATGCCGAGGTACAACTGCTGCTACCCGGCACAACAGATGACAAATCAGACTTCACAGATCACGTCGAGGCCCAGCTGTGGGATCCGGACGATATGTGGAACGGGTTGATTCCCGTCCATGTCGGTGAGGTTGCGGCACATGCTGCGCTGGCCAAGCTGCGCGGCAAGGCCGCCGAGGTCGAAAAGGCGGCTCAGGAAGCGGCTGCGCGTGCCGAGCGCGGGCGAGTATCAGGTCACCAGGATGAGTGCGCAGACGAGATCCGCCTCGCTGGGCGCTGGGCCGTCGAGGCGGAGCGCCTGTTCGAGCCGTTGAGCGAAGCCGTCGATGCGGTGCGTAGTTTCGCTGCCGCTGAGGGCACGAAGTGGTCGCAAGAAGCGGTCGATGCCGCTACCGCTGTGTGGCGTACTGCCCGCACGGCTGCCCGTGCCGCACACGATATTTCGCGCACTCCGATTCCACCGCTGCTGCACGACGAGGACGAGCACGACGCGGTGCCGCCGGCGACCGGATCCAGCCACATCGACGCCGGTGAATCGACACATCCGCTCCCTGACGGACCCCGACTGCACCTGGTCGGGGCGGCCACCCGCGGCGCTCAGATATCTGCACCGACGTATCGGGTCGTAGAGGGAAGCCTCGTCGAAATCGTCACCAACCGAGATGGCGAGCAGACCGCCAAAATGGTGCTCAGCATCGATGCTCGGATCGTGGAGATGGAATACCTCGAATCGCAGGACGACGGCCTCGACGTCGACGCACCGACCCTGCTCGGACGCGAAGATATCGTCGGGCAGCGGGAAGCCAATCCGCCGTCGCCCGAACAGCTTTCCGCTGTCGTCATCGGGTACACCCATCCCGATACGGGCGAGTTCATGCGTATGCGGGTGGACGCACAGGACTATCGGGACTGCACCTGGGCGGATTCTCTTCCCGGGCCGCCGACGTACGACTCCAAACCCTCTGGAATCGCCAAACTTCGCGACGCCCTGAAAGTGGCGGGTGGAGTGACGATTGCCCGGACGGTTCGATTCCGTTCCACCGGTTGGCGTAAGGACCGAAACGACGAGTGGTTCTACGTGCACGCGGGTGGCGCTATCAGTGCTGCCGGTGCCCGTGTTGCGCCGGTTCTGCTCAGTGGACCGCTCTCGCGTTACGACCTGCCGTGCCCGATCGCCGATGCACCTCGATTGCGTGATGCCTTCATGGTCGATTCGGGATCGATGCTGACGCGTCTGCCGGTGCGAATCGCTGCTCCGTTGCTCGGGCACGTCTTTCGCGCGGCCTTGGGACCCAACCCCTGGGTTCTTTCGCTCATTGGTTCGCCCGGTTCGTACAAGACCTCGATCGCGTCGATCGCGATGCATCACTTCGGTGAGCTGTGGGATCGTCGGCGGCCGGCATCGTCGATGTCAGGTAACGGTGACACTCTCAATGCGCTTCGCATCAAACTGAATTCGTCGAAAGATGCGCTGTACTGGGCCGATGATGTCGCTCCCACACGAGACTGGGGGGCTGCACAGAAAGCGCTCGAAGAGTTCGCGCGCATGGTCCACAACGGCGAACAACGGAGCCGTTCCAGTCGCGACGGGTTGAGCATCCTCGACGGCACCGCCCCCCGATCGTCCGCGATGGTGACCTCCGAGGTCATGCCTCGACCAGGGTCCGGCGCTCAGCGCATGTTGGTGGTGCCGTTGCAGTCCGACGAGATCGAACTCGACGAGCTGATTCGACTCGACAGTGAGCAGTCTCGACATGGACGCGCCCTGCTGATGGCCTCGTTCCTGCAGTGGTTGTGCCCCCGCCTCGAGGAACTGCGGGAAAAGGTCTTCAACGAGGGCGCGCACTACGCCGAGGGCTTACGTGAGCAGGGTGAGACCGTGCGCCAGGCCGAAGCGGTCGGTGCAGTGTGGGCAGGGTGGCAGGCGTTCACCGCTTTTCTGCTCGATGTCGGCGCGCTCGATGCCGATGAGGTCGAGCAAGTTCTCGACGTCGTCGACGGCGGATTGCACGACGCGGTCGTCGCTGCGGCCGATCCCGATCTGCCTTCACGTACCGGGGCGCGGGTGCGCGAGCTCCTTGCGCACGCACTGCGTACCGGGTTGGCCTACGTCGACGACGTTCGTACCGGTGAAGCACCCGACCGCCCGCTCGCCGGCCGGTTGGGGTGGCGACGGACGTTGGTCTCGGACTATCAGGACGTCAAGAAGTACCGCGAAGACGCACGCGGGATCCGGTTGGGGTACGTGCTCACCGACCCCGGACCACGCGACGGTGAAGCGCAGCTGTTGATCGAATCGACTGCCCTCGAACAGGTTCTGAAAGCCGCGGCATCGACGATGTCCGATGCTCCACAGATCGATCGAGGCACGGCGCTGCGGGCCCTCTACGACGAGGGAGTTCTGATCGCCGAGGAACGCGCAGGCAAGACACCCCGTTACACCGTCCAACGCACCATCCATTGTGAGGAACGGCGGCAGCGGATGACCGCTCTCCGTCTGTGGGCGATCCTCGGCGACGGCCCCGACGACGGTCAGATCGGCATCTTCGACGCTGATGGCGGACCCGACGATGCACCGGACGGTACGACACCGAGCGACGTTCCGGGTTCGACCTCCGCAGTGGCCGACCTCGCGACGTTGTTCTCGGTATCGAACAGCGACACCTCATCGACGACGGGCAGCTCTCGTGCCAACGACGCGGAAGCTACGTCTGACAACTCCGAACAGGAGGACATTCCAGTGGGAAGCTACCCCGATGCCGAGGGCCATATCGCTGTGGCAGAACATATTTCGCCGAGCGTCCCGTGCGTGAAGTGCGGAGTGGGCTCGGGCCTTCGCTTCGATGGCCACGTTCTGCACGCGCAGTGCTGGTTCGGAAGCACAGCTGCCTCCCGCGCTGCACTGGTTGCCGATACCGCAGCCGCAGCGAAGCCGCCTGCACCCGCCTCCACTGGCCCGCGGCCGTCGAACGAACCTGCTCGTCGAGCTGCTTCCGAGGCCGCCGAGTCGAGTGCTCCTACGGTTGCGCAACCCAGTGCGCCGCTCGAGACCACGCAGCCTCGGCGTTCAGCTCCCGCGAAGACCGCGGCCAACCCGTTCGCTGCCCCTGCCGCCGTCCTGGACGTCGATGGCATTTGGATGCCCGACGGAAGTCGAATCAATTTGCCACAGAACATCTCTCACGTCGGTCATGTCGCCGCGCTGGTGCAGGAGCTGCGTCTGGGCACTCAGACTTCGTCGTGGCAGAGCGAACCGGGACAGATCTGGGTGACCGCGGCGATGACCGAGAAGTTCGGGGTGGATCTGAGCACGCTGAGCGACGATCCGTCGCAGCGACGCAAAGACGTCGGCGAGGCCACTGCCGGCACAGCGTTCGTCACAGATGCAATCGCCGACGGTTGGACCCTGGGCAAGCCCGGTGACCGGCTCGGTGCGTGGACCCGTGTGTGGCGCACCCAGGGCGAGCACCGCGGTGTGTGGGTCGTCCTGGCTGCCGGCATGAACGCCGATCCACGCGATATCCCTATTCTCGGAGACCGACCGTCCCCGAGCAAACTCGCGCGTCGATTGTCGCTGTTCGCCAGCGCGTTGAAGATGCCGTGGGTGATCACCCCGCAGTCCACAGGTTTCGACCTGATGATCTCGACTCGATTCAAGGACCGCGAGCGGATGTTCGGGGCACAGACTCCCGTCGGCCCGGCCACCATCAGCTCCCTCGAGGACGATTACGCATGGTCCCGCAAACCGACCAGCGACGAGACATCGATGATCTACGTCCACGCGTACGACCGAGGAGGCTCGCATGCTGCGGGAATCGCCGGTTTGGAGATGCCGATCGGATCGGCCACTCATCATCCAGACGGGCGAGCGTTCGACAAGAAGCTGCCGGGCTATTGGCGGGTAGAGGTTCCCGAGGCAGGGGACTGGCGCATCCCACATCCATTGATGCCTCTCGGCGGCCGGCCGGGCCTGCTGTGGGTGACCACACCGAGTCTGCAGGTCGCCGGAGAACTCGGCTACGAGCTCGAACCTGTCGAGGCCTACGTGTGGAACGAACATGGCCGAGTACTCGATCCGTGGTACGAGCGAATCCGGGACGCACGAACAGCTTTGGACGTCGACGACGTCGACGCTCAGTTGGCCAGAGATCTGCTCAAGGGCGTCTACACGCGCACGATCGGCCAGATGGGGTCCTCGGTTCATATGACCGGACGAGCAGGTTTCTCGCCTGAGCGACGCCATCACATCATCGCCAAAGCGCGGGCGAACATCACTCGTCGCATCGTCAAGATCGGCACCGTCTCCGACCGGTGGCCGGTGGCCATCACGAACGACACGGTTCTCTACACCAGCAACGATCCGGATCCGATCGCGTCCTGGCCTGGGGAGGACAAGCAGCTCGGTCGAGGGTTCGGCCAATACAAGTGGGAGGGCTCCGCTCGACTCGGCGATCATCTCGAGTTCCTCGTCGGTGGCCGCTACAAGGGCAAGGAAGCGCTGACGATGAACTGGGATGCCACGACAGGCAAGGGGGAATAGCCAATGGCCGGGCGCAAGCATGCTGGCTTCAAAGAGAACCTGGAAGCAGACGAACGCCGACGCAGCTCACTGTTCCAGGGCTTGACGGGCAGGCGTGGTGCCGATGTCTCCGGCAAGGCCGGCACCACCCCTGACATGCGTGGGATGCTCCTCGCCGCGTACGGCCCGGGCACTCGGGGCGGGGTGAACACTGCCGCAGCTGCGCGCGATCTCGGAGTCTCACGTCGTACGGTGGAACGCTGGGTTGCCGCCGAGGGACGCCAGCGAATCTCGAAGCCGAAGGCCGAGACTCTGAGCAAGCTCACCACCAAGTCGCGGCAGGCAGCGACGACGCAACAGGGCCGGCGCGCCGCCATCAAAGCTGTCCGAGAGAGCAAACAGGGCAAGTCGATCGCCAAATACGGTGCGCGCGTACAGATCAAGGGCCGACAAGGCGTCGCCGGTGGGGGAGGGTTCTACATTCGCAATCGTTCCATCCAGATCCCCCCGGATCAGAGTGGTATGTCGCCATCCGATGTCGAGTCGATGTGGTCGGCGTACGAACGCGGCGGCGACAAAGCGCTCTCGAAGTGGCTCAGCGGCTACGCCAGCGATCGGTACGTCGACGGATGGACCTTCGAGAGCATCGACAACATCTCCATCGACCCGGTCTGACCATAAGAGTCTGCGAGTTCAGGTGTTCGGAGTGTCCGGTGCAACCGCTACGGTATCGGTGGAATCGCGCACGGCAGCGCTCTGCAGGAGGGATCAGAAAGACATGTTCGAGACCAAGTCTCAGCAGTGGAAGACCCGCGTCGTTTCTGCGTTGGCGGGTCTGATCCTCGTCAGCATGGCTGTGCAGGCCAAAATGGGATACGGCGTCTTTCTCGGACCACTCCATTAGAGCGACATGAACCCGAAGCGGCCGCGGTGGACCAAACGACAGCTCGAGGTCGCATTCACCGCGTGCTACGGCCCCTTGGTCAACGGTGGTGTCGATATCGACTATGTCGCAGCGGCATTCGGGGTGACTCGCCGTACCGTTCAGCGTTGGCTGCAGGGCTCACCTCGCGCTCGAGCGGCCATTCCCGTCCGCCGGTTGCAGCAACTTCAATTTCCCCTTCCTGAAATCCGACGTGTCGAACAGCAGACCCTCGACAATGCACGAACTGTCTTGACCGGGCTCGATCTTCCCCGTGGCCGCGGTGTCCGCAAGGAATGGCGAGAGCGACGATGGCTGGACCCCCATGTCGTGGCGATCCTCCGTCCCCACGGCTCTCCGGACCTGCGGCAGGTAGCGATCGCCAGAGGCGCACCACGCCCCGTCGCGGCACTACATAAGCGGGGCCCGCTCGATGACTTCGTCACCGTTCCCACCCGTTTCCACGCCGACGCCCTCGTCGGTGAACTGCTCGACCGCGTCGGCCCATGGCGGCTCTATCCGGACGACCGTGTCGTCGAGCTCGGCCGAACCCGCGTGTGGGCCGCATGGGCACCACCGATCGACCTACCCGCTATTGCCCGCGGTGCGGGCCTACTCGACAACTGATCAGCCTCGACCGCCGTACCCACGCTCAGTACTCGTATCCGCACCCATGACTGTCCTGTGTCGCCGCGACGAGAGAATGTCAAAGAAAGAGTGAATCGCGATGAATCGCAACAACAACTGGAACTCAAGCCTGTATATCGCTGCTGTTCCGCTCGGGCTTGCTGCCGCCTACCTAGTCGTGTGTTGGCCTTTCGAGGCATTAGTCTCGGTTCAGAGGCATCTCGGTACCGGATCCGAGGTAGTCACCGAGTCGACCCCGCCGACGATGCCCGGCGCTCAAATTGGCTTCCTAATTCTCTTCTTCGCCGCAGTTGCCGGTCTCGCTCTCGTCGCGGCGGTGCGCCGGTTCATCGAACCGAACGAGACCGAACCGAACAGCTTCCCTGGGACGTGGCGAGCGCGGACGCTGATGAGTGCAGGATTGTTCCCCATCGGCCTGTGCATGGCCTCGTTGCTGTCCCCCGAGGATGCCGAAAACCTTTCGCGCACCAGTGACTACGGCAACCCGGCACAATGGTGGAACAGTGCGCACCTTCTCGTCGCCGGCTTGGCCGAGGAACCGTTCTTCAGTGCGCTTCCGGTCTTGTTGCTCTTCGGGGTCGTCGGACTGGTCTGGCGCGTCCAGCCGTGGATGCTCGGCATCGTCATCGCGAGCTCAGCTCTGTTTCGAGCCTCCATCCATCTGTACCAGGGAACAGGGCAAGCGTTGTCGGCGTTCGTATGGGGCGCTGTGGCCGTCTACGTCTACTATCGACTCCGCAGTCTCACGGGACTCGTTCTGGCCCATACAGCTTGGAATGCATTCGTCATTGCGAACAATGGTGACTACACCGCGGCTCAGATAGTGATCGGCGGGTGTATCGCATTCACCGCCCTGTGGTCGATTTACCGACTGTCGAACACACCCACCCTCAAGCACGCCGATCTAGCACGCCCGACGGCAGCGGCCGGCCACTTTTCGATCACCACCAGCGAAGGACATTGATGAGGAATCTGACAACCATCAAACGTTGCGCGGTGATCGGCAATGCGGTGATCGGTATCAGCGCCTTCACAAAGAGCGGAATATCGTTGTGGCAGCTCGCTACTGCCAGCGGATACCCGGCAACACTGGGATGGGTTCTGCCACTGGTGCTCGACGGAATGGTAATCCTCGCAACACTCATGCTCGTCGTCGACGCCTCACACCGCTGGTTCGCGTGGGCCTTGCTGATTCTCGGGTCGATCGCATCGACGGCCGGCAACATCGTGCACGTCTCGATGGTGGACTACAGCTCGACCTTCACCGTGGCCGCGCTGGCCGCTGCTGCGCCGCCGCTGGTGCTGCTGGTCACCACGCACCTGATGATCCAGCTGGTCCGACTCGAAGCATCAGCTGTAGACGACAGCACCGACCAGCGTCACTCGGCCCCGAACAGCTCCACAGAGGCCGAAACAGCCGTTCTGTGTGTCCACGTCCTGAAACTGGCCAGCGAAGGCCACGAGCACGCTGCAGTGGCCACCAAGACCGGGCTACCCATTGAGGTCGTCGACGCAGTCATCGCAGCCGCCGAGGACGAACTCCAGATCGGCTCTGAGGAGGATCGATACCTCGCCCCGGCATGAGTTCCCCGTCGGTCTACTTCATTCGCGAGCTCAGTTCGTCGAAGAATGCTGCGAGCATCGACGGCGCGTCGGGGCTCTCGAACTCTTTGCCCCCGAACCGATAGACCTCGTATCCCGCTAGCCGGAGACGTCGGTCTTCGGTGACCATCTCGGCGTACAGCTGCGTGCTGGCGCGGCCGTCTTCGTTGGCGTAGTGCTGACGACCGTCGACCTCGATGACGACGCGTTTTCTTGCACTGAAGAGCAGCAAGAAGTCCATGCGTTGGCGTTCGAGGGGACTGCTGCCCTTGCGTTGATACTTGGTGTACGGGTCGTAGTGGAGGTAGACCTGCGGGATCAGAGCGGGAATACCGAAGCCGTGCTCTCCGTATCGACGTGAGTAGACGTCCAAGACCATCCGCTCGGGTTCGTTCTTACCGAGGCTCTCTCGCAGCCGTTTGTACAGTGACCGCCCGACATCGCGATCGTCCGTGTCTGCCATTGCTTGGTGCTCACGCCACCACTGAATCAGCTCCTGAAAGGACAGGCCGGCCTCGGTTATCGGTCTGTCGTAGACCAGGCAGAACTCAGCATTCTTGGTGATCAGGATGTCGTTGCTGACCGCGTCGCGGAGCACCATCTCCGGTTTGGGACCATTGGCCGCGAAAATGAGGTTCTTTGCGGGAGAATCGACACCGCTGGAGCCCTTTTCGTACTCTGCGATCAGCACCGCGAGCCCGTGGTCCGCGACGTCGCATTCTGCAAGCACGCGACGCGCCAGTGCGACGAGCTGGGGGATCTCGAATCCTACGAGGTAACCATCGATCAGCGACCGCTTGGTGTCGGCCTCAACCGGGGTACCTGTACCTGCCCACGTCAGGTCGAGTTCGTCGGGTAGGACCACTTCGAGGGCGGCTCGCGAGAACCCATAGATCAAGGTGTCCTCGATCGCCGACCTGAGCGTTCTGGTCGACACGATCACCCGTCGCGGCGGCTCCTCCGAGAGGCCGGCCGCAAGTGAATCCCAGAAGCTCATCGGTCAGAGGCTCCGCGGGCGGCCATGTTGAGCGGAGCGCTTACCGGCGTCGATGGCCTGGATCCAAACGAACTTCGGCGAGAATCGCCCAGAGCTTGGCGTCGTCGCCGTCGTCTCGGTGATCGGCGATGGCCTGCACGAGGGTGTTGATGACCTCACGAGAGCGTGGATTGAATCCGGCAGCTCGCGCACCAGCCCAGGCCAGGGGGTCGTCGACCACCTTGTCGAGCCTGTCGAGGGCGTGGATACACAGGTCGTGGAACTTGCCGGCACGTTTGTATTGGGCGTCGTCGAGTTCGCCGGTATCGAGCGCTGCTGCTGCTTGCTCGACGTAGACATCGATGATCGCGTTTGCGCGATCGTTGAGCTGCGGATCGAAAGTGAGGGTGTTCCAGAATGCACGCCAATTGGCTGTATCGCCGGCGGTGTTCGAGCGCGGCAGGAGGTTGTCACGAATGATCGCAGCCAGTTCCGGGTCCGTCAGTTCGCTGATCGCTCGGGCGTCGGCGGAATTCGAGGGGAGCGGGGCCGGCGTCTTGCTTCGACGCCATGGCTCGGGCTCGGTCATGTGTGCAGCTTCCCTCTCGAACGTCGCGGTTGGTGCGTTTTTCGTCGGCGGCCCGTGAGATCTGCTCCGGTATTTGTATCACTCGAACAGGACACTTCGGTCTGCTCTTTTGGCCGCTTCGTGAACTTACCGCCCGGCGCACCCGCTGTCCCCGGCACCGGGTGCGCCGGGGACATTTTCGCTTGTCAGGTGCTGTTTTTGTCGGTGTGTCGGGGTAGGTTCGAGTTGTTCTGTTGATCGGGCGGACTGACCATCTGCCCTTGTGTTAGCCCTGGGAGGGTTTCGTCGTGAGCGGTGTGTCGAGCGAGAACGCGGTGTCGGGTAGCGAGATGGTGTGGCGTGAGCGTGTTGCGTGGGCGTATCTCGCTCACGTGGCGCGGGGGCAGGGCTCGTTGGTGCATCTGGCGGTGTCCTTATCGGGCGTGGAGGCTGCAGCCGAGGCTGTGCGGCATCGGGAGGTGTCGGAGGACTTGTTGCGTGCGACGGCTCGCTCGTGGGACTACTCAGGTGCCGAGGCAGACCTCGAGACGGCGGCAACGCTGGGAGCACGATTGGTCACTCCTGCGGACGCTGAGTGGCCGCAGCGGCTGCGGATGGCCGGATGGCTGGAGGGATCGACTCCGGTCGCTCTGTGGGTTCGTGGACAGGGCGCGCTGCCCGGTGCTGATGTGTCGGCGGTGGCGCTCACCGGCACCCGGGCTGCGACCGCTTACGGCGAGCATGTCGCGTCGGAATTTGCCGGGGATCTGGCGATGCGTGGGGTGGCGGTCCTGTCGGGCAGCGGGTTCGGGATCGAGGGAGCGGTGTTGCGGGCAGCGTTGGGGGTCGGTGCAGGACCGGTAGCGGTAATGCCGTGCGGCTTGGATCGGGCGTATCCGTCCGGTCACGCTCGGTTGCTCGAGCGCGTCGCGGAACAGGGTGTGGTGGTGAGCGAGTACTCGTTCGGTGCAGAGCCTCGACGAGAACGATTCAACGGGAGTGGCGCGCTGCTGGCGGCTCTCTCCGATGCGGTAGTGGTGCCCGAGGCCGGGTCACGCGGACGTGCACTGTCTGTGGCCAGGGAAGTGCACAGGCTCGGGCGGGCGGTGTACGCGGTACCAGGGCCGGTCACCTCCGCAGCGTCGAACGGATGCCATACGTTGATCATCGACGGTGTGGCGCGTCTTGCAATGTCGGCTGCTGGCGTGTGTGCTGATCCGAACGTCTCCTGATCGGCTCGACACCGATCCGAAAGTGTGGTCGGGTATGGACGTGAGCCCTAGATGGGCCTCGGAAGCCGACTCCGCTCCCGAGGAGTTAGAGCGAGAGCCTTTGTCGCTCTGATCCTTTCGCTTCTCCCTAGACGTTCGACAACAGGCTCGCCCAGCGAAACACATGGGCGGGCCTGTTGTCTTTCCCCACCGAGCCCCGGCGCACTCGGTGCGGTCCCCGGCACCGAGTGCGCCGGGGACCAAATGTGTTGCGCGTGAGCCGTTCTTGTCGGTGGTCTCGGCTAGATTGTGGGTGTTCTGTTGATCGGGCGGACTGACCATCTGCCCCTGTGCCCTGAAAGGGGTTTGTCCGATGTCCTCTGTTTTTCGTATCTCCTCACCCGCTGATGCTGTTGCCGTGGCCGTGATGCTGGTCCGCTACGTTCCCGAGAACGAAATGGTGGTGTTCACCCCAAACTCGACAGGCGGGGCCGTCATGGCCTGCCCGCTGGGGGAGGAAGCGCCGATCGGTGGTGCCCCGTTGCTGGTGCCCAGCGGTCACCCCGTGCGTGATCTATCCGGACCGCGCGTGGTGGTCGTGTTCGGCAGTGACACACACGCCGATGCGGCATCGATGGCCGTTCTCCACGAGTTCTCGGGCGATGACGTTGCTGTGTTCCAGTTCCACGAGGGACGTGCGCGCCGCTACTTGATGAACGGGGTACTGGCGGGACCGCACGAGGTCGGCGAGGCGGTCGACCTGACGGCTCACCCCTACGTGGTCGGAGCGTTGCTCGAGGGGCAGGTACGTCTGGCCTCTCGCGCCCAAATCCGCGCGGGCTTCGTTGCCGAACAGTTCGGTGCCGAACGCGCCGCGAGTGTGGTGGACATGATGCGGGCTGCACGCGGGGCGTTCCCGGCAGTAGGGCCGATCTCGGCCGCAGAGACCATCCACCGCGAGGTACTCGCCGGGTATCTCGATTCAGGCAACCGCGGAATCGAGATATCGGATTACCACGCTGCGATGCTCGCAGCCGCCGCCTCTGACGTGCGCGTGCGCGATGTGCTGTTCGTTCACTTCACCGAAGCCAACGCCGCAGTCCTCGGCGAACTGTGGCGGCAGGTTGGCGCGGTGTTGCCCGCCAGCGAGGCAGGCCCCGCCTTCGTCCTCGCTTCGCTGAGTTACTGGATCGGACGGGAGGCGGTGCCGGCGCGGGAGGCAATGAACGTTGCCCGTGGGCTCGCCCCCGATCATTCCTTGGGGCAGCTGCTCGAACGCGCATACAACGCGGGAATCAACCCGGCGCTGTGGGAGCAGATTCGGCCCGCTGCGCTCGATGCAGAATCCGAGCGATCCCGTAACGAATGACTTGAATGCGATTGATCCGAAACCGGTTTCGCTGAATACACCATGCATCGGCGAGCCGGTTTCGGTTCGACCGCCCTCGAAAAATTCTCGATTGCAAATTGCAAATTGAGCGCGATCGAATAACAGATGCAACCGCGAAGGCGCGCAGCGCTTCGACCGAGTCCGCGAGTTCTTCGGAACGGCTTGCCGTTTCGCCTGCAGCGGCGGGCGCGCAGCGCCCAGCCCCAGCCC